>NZ_BADI01000112.1:0-11909 GCF_000333555.1 Herbaspirillum sp. B65
CACCAGCACGGTGCCGATATCATCAGATGTCTGTCAAGTTGCCCAAAAGTATGTGGGTTTTGCCCTGAAAAAGTGCTTTGAAACCGCGCCGAGTGCTGCTAAAGTGCGGGCTTCGCTGAATCGGCACAATGCAAATGCCGTCCCAGCAATCGAATTTCGCAGTGATGTTTTTCTAGTGAGTTGTTGATGTACTTGCCTCATCGGCGACCCTTCCGACACATCGGAGCGGGCGCCGCGGGGCGGCACCGAATACGAAGCGGGTGGTGCATAACAAACGGTATCGATACCGGGAAACTGAGGAGACGTGCATTCGATTGAAACCGCTCAAGCGGTCGGGGATGCATCAGGAGTTTTTGAAGGCGCATCTGCGGATGCGCCTTTTTTCTTTGTGCGATGGCTGTGCCGTATATCGTTTATACGGTTTATATCGTTTGTGGCTTTGCTGTGATTGCTCCAGCACTCGCTCTTCCTGTGGTATGGATGCCACGACGCGCAGACCGGCCCGTTTCCCTTCTTGCAAGATCATACGCACATCGACCTCCGATTCTTGCGCGCGAATTGCTTACAATAGGCCTTCGCCACGCTTCTCCCATGTGTTGATGACCCAAGCTGACTCACCGTTGACCGAACTCTTCTCCGCCGTGGTGCACACGCCCTTCGGTGGTATGGGCATCCGCAGCCAAGCCGGCGCGCTGGTGGAGATGGTGTACCTGCCCCGGCACTATGCCGAAAAGGAAGCCACCGACGCTGTCGCAGCCCAGGCCGTGCAGCAGATCGAGCGTTACCTGGCCGACCCCGGCTTTCGCTTCCGCTTGCCGCTACTGCCGGTGGGGAGTGCCTTCCAGCAGCGCGTCTGGCAAGCCATTGCGGCCATTCCCTGTGGCCAGGTGCAGACCTACGGACAGGTGGCCAAGCGCATCCAGTCCGCGCCGCGTGCGGTGGGCCAGGCCTGCGGCGCCAACTGGTATCCCTTGATCGTGCCTTGCCATCGCGTCACCGCCGCAGGCGGGCTGGGTGGCTTTTCGCATCATGATGATGAAGATGGCTTCCATCTGGAGGTCAAGCGCTGGTTGCTGCGCCATGAAGGCGTGAACGGATACTGACGGCCATGGGACGCACCACACCGAAGATCGTCGCCCCCGAGGTCAGCCGCGAAGCCATCGATGAATTCTGTGACAGCCTGTGGCTGGAAGATGGCCTGTCCAGCAATACGCTGGAAGCCTACCGGCGCGACATGACCCTGTATGCCCACTGGCTGCACCAGGAGCGCGCCAAGCCGCTCTACGAGACCCAGGCCGAGGATTTGTACGCCTATTTCGCGGCCCGTCATGATGAGACCAAGCCCAGTTCCTCCAATCGCCGGCTGGCAGTATTGCGTCGTTTTTTTCAACTGGCGTTGCGCCAGAATCGGGTAGCGTCCGATCCCTGCCTGAAGATGCGTACGGCGCGCCAGCCGCAGCGCCTGCCCAAGACGCTCTCGGAAGGCCAGGTCGAGGCCCTGCTGGCCGCGCCCGATGTGTCCACCCCGCTGGGCCTGCGCGACCGCGCCATGATCGAATTGATGTATGCCAGCGGCTTGCGGGTGTCCGAACTGGTGTTGTTGAAGACCATCGAGGTGGGCATGAACGAGGGCGTGCTGCGGGTGACCGGCAAGGGCAGCAAGACGCGCCTGGTCCCTTTCGGTGAAGAGGCTGGTAGCTGGATTGCACGCTACCTGGCCGAGGCGCGTGGCCAGATCTTGCAGGGCCAGATCGATGATGCGCTGTTCGTGACCGCACGTGGCGCTGCGATGACGCGCCAGATGTTCTGGACACTGATCAAGAAATACGCGCTGCAAGCCGGCATCACTGTGCGCCTGTCGCCGCACACCCTGCGCCATGCCTTTGCCACCCACCTGCTCAACCATGGTGCCGACCTGCGCGTGGTGCAACTGCTGCTGGGTCATGCCGACATCTCCACCACCCAAATCTATACCCACGTGGCGCGCGAGCGCTTGAAGCAACTGCACGCCGCACATCACCCCCGTGGCTGATCTTGCGGCATAATGTGCGCCCATGACGGACCGGCCGGCCTCTGGAGCTGGTCAGTCTGCCGTCAGGAAGAATACCGATGAGCGCCAAGAAAGAACACATCTCCGAAACTCCCGCCACCCAATTCCTGCGCAAGCAGGGCGTGGCCTTCACTGAATATCCCTACGCCTACGAGGAGCACGGCGGCACGGCGGTGTCGGCGCGCGAGCTGGGCGTGGATGAGCACGTGGTCATCAAGACCCTGGTGATGCAGGACGAAGCTGCCAAGCCACTGCTGGTGCTCATGCACGGCGATTGCAAGGTCTCTACCAAGAACCTGGCGCGCCAGATCGGCTGCAAGTCGGTGGAACCCTGCAAGCCGGAAGTGGCCAACCGCCACTCCGGCTACCTGATCGGCGGCACCTCGCCCTTCGGCACGCGCAAGACCATGCCGGTCTACGTCGAAGCCAGCATCCTGGAGCTCGACAAGATCTACATCAATGGCGGGCGACGCGGCTTCCTGGTGGGTATCGACCCGGCGGTCATCCTCAAGGTGTTGCCGGCCAAGCCGGTACAGTGCGCCCTGGCGGACGCCGCCTGACCCATTCCGAGACAAGAGAAAGCACCTATTCATGTTCAACATCCTGTTTGCCATCGCGGCCTACCTGATCGGTTCGCTCTCCTTTGCGGTGCTGGTGTCCAAGCTGTTCGGCCTGTCCGACCCGCGCACCTATGGTTCCAAGAATCCTGGCGCGACCAACGTCCTGCGCAGCGGCAACAAGAAGGCGGCCGCGTTGACCCTGCTGGGGGATGGTTTCAAGGGCTGGCTGGCCGTGTGGCTGGCGCAGAAGTTCGGCCCGCACTATGGCGTGGACGATACCGGCATCGCCCTGGTGACGCTGGCCGTGTTCCTGGGACACCTGTGGCCGGTGTTCTTCCGCTTCGTCGGTGGCAAGGGCGTGGCTACCGCCCTGGGCATCCTGCTGGCGCTGGATGTGTGGCTGGGCCTGGCCACGCTGGCCACCTGGCTGGTGGTGGCTTTCGCCTTCCGCTATTCCTCTCTGGCTGCGCTGGTGGCGGCGCTGTTCGCACCGTTTTACTATGGCTTGCTGTTCGGCACCACCGATGGCATCCTGCTGGCCGTGGTGGCCATGGCGGCGCTGCTGATCTATCGCCACCGCAAGAACATCGGCAACCTGCTCGCGGGCAAGGAAAGCAGGATTGGCGACAAGAAGAAGGCGGCCAAGTAAGCCTGCCGTCTTGAGCGAAAAAGCAGGGCCGCAATCTGCATTGCGGCCCTTCTTGTTTATATCGTTGGGATGATTGACGGAGCGGTCGATGTGTTGCCGGCCTGCGGCGGTCGCAACTCATCCAGCGGCCAGCGTGGCCGCACGCCGAAACCATATTCCTTGCGTGCCGCGCCTGGTTCCTCGCGCAGACGCATGGCGCCGGCAAAGGCGATCATGGCACCGTTGTCGGTGCAGAACTGCAATTCTGGGTAGAAAACTTCATATCTGCGCTTGGCGGCTGCGGCATTCAAAGCTGCGCGCAGCTGTGCATTGGCACCGACGCCTCCGGCAATGACCAAACGCTTCAGATTGGTCTGTTTCAAGGCGGTCATGCACTTGGCTACCAGCACCTCCACGATGGCATCCACGAAACCGCGCGCGATGTTGGCCTTGTCCTGTTCGCAGATGTTGCTGCCGTTGCTGTGATGTTGCTTGACCACGGTCAGCACGGCAGTCTTGAGCCCGGAGAAACTGAAATCCAGGTTCTTGGAATGCAACATGGGCCGTGGCAATTGGTAAGCGTTCGGATCACCGAACTCGGCCAGGCGCGAAATGGCCGGCCCACCGGGATAACCCAGGCCGAGCAGCTTGGCCGACTTGTCGAAGGCTTCACCGGCGGCGTCATCCAGTGTTTCGCCCAGCAGTTGGTAGCGGCCCACGCCATCGACCCGCATCAACTGCGTATGCCCGCCCGAGACCAGCAGGGCGATGAAGGGAAAGCGCGGCGGCTTGCTGGCCAATAGCGGCGAGAGCAGATGCCCCTCCAGGTGATGGATGCCCAGCACCGGCTTGTCCAGCGCCAGCCCCAGCCCGCAGGCTACCGACGCACCCACCAGCAGCGCCCCGGCCAGGCCCGGGCCTTGGGTGTAGGCGATGGCGTCGATCTCCTGGGCCGCCACCCGGGCATCGGCCAGGGTTTGCTTGAGCAGGGGAATGGCGCGGCGGATGTGGTCGCGCGAGGCCAGCTCGGGGACCACGCCACCGTATTGTTGGTGCATGGCAATCTGCGAATGCAGGGCATGGGCCAGCAGGCCGCGCTCGGTGTCGTACAGAGCAAGGCCGGTTTCGTCACAGGAGGATTCGACGCCGAGAACTAACATGGGATGGACTCAATGAAGCGGCCGGCACCGGCACCCAGCTGGGGCGGCGCGGCAAAGGCGCTATTGTAATGGAAAGCCCGGCGCGCAGACGCCTGGCTGCGGCAGAGGACGATTTTGGTGTACCCTTCGGCCATGCCAAACCATGCCCCCATTGCTGCTCCGGCCATCGCCGTCGAGCCCGCCACCGACTTTGCTGCCGCCCGTTTCATCAAGGAAATCGGACGCGGCAAGGATGGTGCCCGCAGTCTTTCGCGCGAAGATGCGCAATTGATGTACCAGGCCATGCTCGATGGCCGCGTCAGTGACCTGGAGCTGGGCGCCATTCTCCTGGCCATGCGCATCAAGGGCGAATCGGTAGAAGAGATCGCCGGCTTCCTGGCTGCCGCCGAAGCTTCCTTCGTGCCGCTGCGCGCACCCAGCGGGCCATACGCGCCGATCGTGCTGCCCAGCTATAACGGCTCGCGCAAGATGGCCAACCTCGCGCCGCTGTTGTGCATGTTGCTGGTGCGCCGTGGCGTGCCGGTACTCATGCACGGGGTGACCCGCGATCCACAGCGCGTGACCAGCGCCGAGATATTCAGTGCACTGGGTGTGCGCCATGCCACAAACGCGGCCGAGGCAGAAGCTTTGATGGCGGCGGGGCAACCTGCCTTTATCCCGATTGCCGCGTTGGCCCCGGCCATCGCCCGCCTGCTCGACATGCGCGCCCGACTGGGCGTACGCAATTCCACCCACACCCTGGTAAAGATCATGCAACCGTTTGCGCAGCCGGCACTGCGCTTGACTTCATATACCCATCCGGAATACCTGGAGATGTTGACCGATTACTTCAGTCACGCCGCTCCGCATGAGCGCGGGGACGCCTTCCTGATGCGCGGTACCGAAGGTGAGACCGTGGCCAATGCGCGGCGCGCGCAGCGCATCGACTGGTTCAGTCATGGCCAGCGTACCGTACTGGTGGAAAAGCAGAGCGTAGCTGAAGACTTGCCGGATCTGCCCGAGGGGCGTGATGCGGACACCACCGCGCAGTGGATCAGCGAAGTGCTGGAGGGACAGCGTCCGGTGCCCGAAGCCATCGCCGAGCAAATCGAGCATTGCGTGGACGTGACAGCTCGCATCGGCAAATAAAATTTTGCCTGGATAGTGGATGTTTTGCCACAGCATCTCCTGTGCTGCGGGAAGCTGACGAATTGACAGCAAATTCCTGGCGCAGCAATGTCGCCTCGAAGGTCAGCGATGGTCAGGAAATCCGTGGGGGAAATCGGGATGAGGCGACAGGGCGGCCGCGCGATAACTTCGGAACGAAGATCCCTGGGGCGCGGGATCGTGTTTCGGAGGGACTGGTAACTGGTTCAACGCCGGGGTTAGCGTATCGGTTGCTGGTCGTCAGCTACGCGCACGGCGTCGCGTGGTGCTGGCCTTGGCGGCGGGACTACTCTTCTCGGGGATCTGGGTGGCGACCTGGGCGAAGGCGAAGATGACTTCCTTGACGATCTTGCGCTGCGGAGCCGGCAGATTGATGAAGGCTTCGAAGGCTTCGCGCTCGCGGTAGCCGATGGCTTCTTCCCAGCGTGCGCGACGCTTGTCGATACGCTTGCCGATCTCTTCGCCGAAGCGCAGATGCTGGGGGGTGACGATGAGCCATTCGGCCAGCGTCTCCAGCTTGTCCTGCTTGGGCATGGACTCGCCCAGCAGCCAGCGGCGCACGCCATGCAGGGTCATCGGCTTGCCCCAGTAGCGCAAATTGAATTCCCTCTCCAGAACGGCGGGCTTGGGTTCGTATCCAGATTTTTCCATCGCAGCGCGTAGGCGCTTTGCGAATTTTTGATTGGCGGTTTCCATGTTTTCGAAGGTACTTTGACGTAATGCTTTCCGGGGTACGTTTGCATTTGGGGTGAGTTACGCAGCAAACGTGATTTATGCTCACTGGCTCGGAGAGTTGCGCCATCGGTCGTGCCGGGGCCATTGAAACATACCCGCAAGACAATGCGGGCTCGCATTTTCGGCGGGTGGGAAAATGTGCATGTTCAGGCGCTCCGGAGCGATGGTTGATCAAGTGTGCAGGCGCTCATGGCGTGCGTGAACGCACGTAGATGTCAGGTCATCAGGCCACTTCGGGCAGGTCTTGGTGGGATGTCCGGATGCACTTGGTACTGCATCGCTGGCCAGTAGAGAGGGGGGTAAAACGCCGATGATTGCCGCTCTTGCATTGTCGGTCCAGATGAGACTGAGGTGCGTGGATGAGGGAATTTTATTTAGAACTTGTGTCCACGGAGAGACAACGAGACGGTGTGCTTCCTGCGTGGCGCAGTGCGGTATTTTCGGCCGGAAGCGCGCTAGAATAGCGGGACCCCGAGGGGGGAGCATCAATATGGTGAGTAAGGCGCCAATATATTTCCCATTCTGTGGGGACAAAATTTAGTTAGAAAATTCGCCTCTCATCCCGTGGGGGGATGGCACTCAATCCGGGCTTTCCGGGCGGGAAGACAAAGCAGCACGCTGGTAGAAACAAATCAAATAAATCACGAAGTCAGCAGCATCCCTGTGGTACGTTTTGGTTACGTAACTTTTTATTTTTCTGGAATGGCTTAGATGACCCAGATCGCGTGGCGCAGTGGTGGCCCTGCTCTGGCACTCGCAAGCCGCATTCCAGGATGGAACGCGGCGACCCGTTGAGAGGCAACGGAGGATCGACTGACGTCCTGCTGAATGCTGCGCCAGGTGTGGCGTCTTCCCAGCCAGGACGGAACGGCCGCGATACCGAGCAGGCGTGATGTCCTGCGGGCTCCCAGCGATCGCCCGCATGGACTGTGCGCATCCGAGCCCAGGTTCGACGATGTCAGCTTCCTTTCATTTCCTGCTGTTGGCCTTTGCTTTGCTGGTAGCCAGTCTGTCGGCTTATGCGGCGCTGGAGGTGTCCGAGCGCATCGTGCTGCAGGACAGCCAGCATCGGCGGCTTTGGTTAGCGATCGGTGCGGCCGTGTTCGGGGTGGGCGTATGGGGTGCCATGCTGTTGACGGTGGCGGCGCTGGATTTGACTACGGCCCTCGTCTTCGATGCCCGGCTGGTGATGCTGGCACTGCTGCTGTGTCTGGGCAGCGCCTTCTACCTGATGCACCTGACCGGGATACGGCGCCCGCTCCCGCTGCACTTGCTCATCGGCGGACTGAGCATCGGTGCAGCCTTCAATGCCGCCTTACATATCGCCCTCAAGTCCATGCTGCTGGACCCGCCGCTGGTCTATCAGGTTCCCCTGCTGCTGGTGGCGCTGGTGGTCACCGAGGTGGTGGCCGTGTTCATCGTCACGCTCTTTTCGGCCAGCAACGGGCGCAAGCCCATGACCGGTTCGCTCAATTCGCAGCAGGCGCGGCGCGTGCTGGCGGCACTGCTGGTGGGAGCCGGCCTGGTGTCATCCGCGGTGGCCGGCCTGCGCGCGCTGCTCATCGATCCGCAGGCGCACAGCGGGATGTCGGGGGGCATTACACGCGAGCACCTGGTCAATGGCCTGGTGTTCCTGGCGTTTCTGGCGATGGCCCTGGCGCTGGTGGTCAGCGGCGCGCAGCGCAACCAGGTACTCAAGAAGATCGTCGGCCGGACCAATGACAAGCTGTTGCATTTTGCTACCCATGATGTGTTGACCGGCTTGCCCAACCGCGTCCTGCTGACTGACCGCATCCAGCACGCCATCGAAGTGGCGCGTCGCAATGGCAAGCCTTTTGCGGTGCTGTTCATGGACCTGGATGGCTTCAAGGCGATCAATGACTCGCTCGGTCATGCCGTGGGGGATGGTCTGTTGGTGGCGGTGGCGCAGCGTATCCGTGCCTGCGTGCGCGGCGAGGACATGGTGGCGCGCATCGGCGGCGATGAATTCGTGGTGGTGATGGGCAATCTTTCCACCCCTGTGGTGGTGGAGCAATTGTCGGAAAACATCCTGATGGCGTTGCGCCAGGATTTCCAGGTGGACGACGCCACCCTGTGCGTGACCTCCAGCATCGGCATCGCGGTCTATCCCAATAGCGGCGAGACGGTCGATATGTTGATGAAGAATGCCGACGCCGCCATGTACGAAGCCAAGCAGAGCGGGCGCAATACCTATCGTTTCTTCGAGCCGGCCATGCACGCCAGCGCCATGCGTCATCTACAGGTGCGGCAGGCCTTGCAGCAGGCCATCTCGGAGCAGCAGTTCCGCTTGCACTTCCAGCCCAAGTATCGCGGCGCCAGCAAGGAGCTGACCGGCGTGGAAGCCTTGCTGCGCTGGCGTCATCCAGAGCTGGGCGAGATGGCCCCGTCCGAATTCATTCCCATTGCCGAACGCTCTGGCCAGATCCTGCCCATCGGGGATTGGGTGTTGCACGCGGTATGT
This sequence comes from Herbaspirillum sp. B65, assembly GCF_000333555.1. Taxonomy (NCBI): domain Bacteria; kingdom Pseudomonadati; phylum Pseudomonadota; class Betaproteobacteria; order Burkholderiales; family Oxalobacteraceae; genus Herbaspirillum; species Herbaspirillum sp. B65. Next base: position 8,762 of record NZ_BADI01000112.1, read on the forward strand.
ACCCAGATCGCCCGCTGGGATGCCGCCGGGATGAAGCCGGTAAAAGTAGCCTTGAACCTGTCGCCGCTACAGATGCGCACGGATCTGGTGGAGAGCATTCTCAAGGTGGTGGGGGCGACGGGCATCGCGCCACAGCGGCTGATGTTCGAGATCACCGAGACGGCGGCGATGAAGGATGTGGAACGTACCACGCAGGTGGTGCGCGAGCTGCAATCGCTGGGCTTCGACATTGCCATCGATGACTTCGGTACCGGCTATTCCAGCCTGGCCTACCTGGCGCAATTCCACTGTCGGCAGGTCAAGATCGATCGTTTCTTCACCTCACGGCTGGACCAGGAAGATCATTCGGGGCGCGCCATCGTGGCCGCCATCATTGCACTGGCCCATGCCTTACAGATGGAAGTGGTCGCCGAGGGGGTGGAAACCGAAGGGCAACTGCGCGAATTGCAGTTGCTGCACTGTGACCAGGTCCAGGGCTTCCTGTTGGGGCGACCGGCCGAAGCACCGACGGTCCCGGGCCTGATCGATGCCAGCAACGACGATCTGTTCGCTGCCGGCGGCCAGCTCAAACGTTGAGTTCGCCGCGCGCTGCACGTTGCTGGATCACGCGCAGATAGGCCAGCAGGCCCACCGCCACCAGCCCGAGGCTGACGCTATTGGCTGCCCAGAATCCGACCGGGCCGTGCAGGGCGGCCGGTGCCATGCCCAGCGGGTCCAGACCAAGCACATAGCCGCCACCCAGCCCCACGCCCCACAACGTGACTGCGTAGATCACGGTGGGCACCACCGCGACCTTGTAGGCACGCAGCACGAAGGCGGTGGTCACCTGCATCGAATCGAAGAGCTGGTAGAAGGCGATGTAGAGGAACAGCGGCAGCGCGGCACCGAGAATGACGGGATCGGGCGTGTAGGCATGAATGATGTGCACGCGCATGAACCACACGATCACGCCCATCACCGCCGACAGCGACACCGCCAGCCGGATTCCGGCGCGGCCGATCTTCTTGGCTTCGGCCATGTTGGCCCCGCCGATGGCTTGCGCCACCAGGGTGCTGGTCGCGCTGGCGATGGACAGCGGCAGCATGTAGAGCACGGTGCCGACATTGCCGGCAATCTGGTGGCCGGCCACCGGTACCGCACCCAGGCGGGCGATGAAGACGGCCATGAGCGTGAAGGCAGTGACCTCGATGAAGTAGGACATGCCAATCGGAATGCCCAGCAGCAACAGGGTGCGTTGGATCTTCCAGGAGGGCGCCACGAAACCGGTACCGAACAGCTTGAGCGGACGATACAGTGGCAGGCGTGCCACCAGCAGCCAGGCGGCCAGCATCATCAGCCAGGCGATGACGGTGGTGGCAATGGCGCAGCCGGGACCGCCGAAGGCGGGCAAGCCCAGGCCACCAAAGATCAGCAGGGCATTCAGCGGCAGCTTGAGCACCAATCCGCCAACCTGCAGCGCCATGACCATCTTGGGGCGCGCCATGGCCGTATTGAGCGCTGAATAGACGCGGAAGAATAGCGTCGCCGGCAGGGCCAGTGCTTCGATGCGCAGGTACAGCGTGGCCTTGTCCACCAATTCCGGTGAGGCCTTGGCAAAAGCCAGAAAGAGCGGGGCAAACATCAGCACCAGCGAACCGACGATGGACAGCAGCACGGCCAGCCACATGCCCTGCTTGACCTCGTTGCCGATCTCATCCAGGCGTCCGGCACCGAACAATTGGCCAATGGTAGGCTGCAACGCCTGCAGTACACCCGACAACCCCACGAAGACGCTGATGTAGATCGACACGCCCAGCGCCAGCGCACCCAGGTCCAGCGCCGAGAAGCGCGAGACCATCACGGTATCGATGACGCCATTGGCGATGATGGCCAGTTGGCCGATCAACAGGGGCCAGGCCAGCCGCGCGATGCGGCCGACGTGGTGGCGGGAGGAGAGGGCGGGCAGTTCTTTTGTCACGCGGGTGGCAAGGCTTTCAAAGAGGAGGCCGGCGCGTCATCAACGACCGGCTCGGCGATAGAGACGGAAGCGTTCGTCGCGATCCGAAGGACGGCGGCCTTCCCACACCATGCGCCAGTTACCGGGGTATTGGCGCAGCATGAGGGAGGCGTCCTGGTTGCTGATGTCATCTTGCAGCAGCAGGTAGTCGCAGCCTTGCTCGTGCTCATCGGCAAAGCGCACGTTGCCAAAGTAGGCGAACGAGGCGCGCTGGGCTGGGCCCACGTTGGTTTGCACGCATTGCTTGACCGAGCCCAGCTTGGATTCGATCTGTTCAGCCACGCCCGCATAGCTCTTGCCGTAGTTGACCCAGGGTAGCCACAGCGTCATCAGCAACACCCAGCACAGGATCACGCCGCCTGAGGACAGCACCACGGCGCGCCACAGCACCGAAGGCCGGCGCGAGATGCGCCAGTGCACCACCACGATCCAGGCGACGGTGGCGGCCACGGCGATGGCCAGCGAGATCCACTCGAAGCCGGGTTTGAAGCCGGGCGCAAGCTTGTAGGCATTGCGCGCTATCTTTGTCGGCCAGCCGGTTTCCTTGGCGATCCAGCCGATCCAGATGAAGGCGGCCGAGGTGGTCAGGGTCATCACCGAGAACCAGTCCACCGCATTGATGGCGCCGCGCTTCATGGTCGGCAGACCGAAGGCGGCCAGGATGGCCAGCGCCGGCAGCAGTGGCAGCAACATGCCTTCTTCGCGATGGACGTTGATGAGCACCAGCAGGGTAATGGGAATGAGGAAGGCCAGCGGCAGAGCGATATGCAGCGAACCCAACTGGCGCCGCCAGGCATACAGCGCCCAGCCGGCGAAGGGCCAGGCGGGCCAGGCGAACCAGACACCATACTTGCCCAGGAAGGCCAGGGTGGAGAGCGTGGGGCGGTTCAACTGGTAGATGTTCCAGCTCATCCACAGGTCGAACTGGCTGGCCACCTCGGTGGGCGCCCATTGGTGTAGCGCCAGTATCCAGGCAGCGCTGATGAACAAGCTCAATGGCAGCACCAGCAGCAGCAACAGACCCAGTGCGCGCAAGTCCTTGCGNCAGGCCGCCAATACCAGCAAGGCGATCAGCACGCCGGCCGGCAGCAGCCAGCCATAGGTCAGCACCAACATGCCCAGTGCCAGGGCCAGCCAGATGCCATGGCGCAC
>NZ_BADI01000111.1:0-924 GCF_000333555.1 Herbaspirillum sp. B65
GAAATGATGCGCGCCATTCTGGCACGCATGATGCCTGCCCGCCATCGACTTCGATGCTGCTATGCAAGATGCTGCCATGGCGAGCGCTCGGGCGGGACCGACCGGATCAGTTCATCGCGTGGAGGGCCAGACGATTGCCTTCGCTATCGATGAATTGCGCGATGTAGCCGATATCGTTGGGGAGCTGGAAGCGCTCCATGGTGACTTCGCCACCGGCAGCCTTGATGCGGTCCAGCACGGCCTGGATGCTGGGGCCGGCATCCAGATAGATCAGCGTGCCCTGGCGCGTGGGCTCCAGCCAGCCAGGACCGGTCAGGCAACCGATGGATTGGCCGTCGTCACGCACGAAGATGGCCATCGGACCTTCGTCGGAGAATTGCTCCTGGCGCAGCGTAGTGGCAAAGACGGCTTCGTAGAAACGGGTGGCGCGTTGCAGATCACGGGTGGCGATCTCGAACCAGTTGACTTGGGTTTGCATGGTGTTCTTCCTTGTTCTCGTGAATGGATGGGTTGTCATGCCGCTTGGCATGGAACGCAGCGAGAGTGCCTTTGCCGGCTTCGTCACCGACCTGGGCGGCCCCAATTCGCATACCGCCATCGTCGCCCGCAGCCTGGCCATTCCAGCTGCGGTGGGGATGCATAACGCTTCGGTGCTGGTCAAGCACGATGATGTGCTCATCATCGATGGCGATGCCGGCGTGGTCATCGTCGATCCTTCGCCGCTGGTGCTGGCGCAGTATCGGGCGCGGCAGGAAAGGCTGCTGCGTGAACGGAAGAAACTTTCACGTCTGAAGAAGACCCCGGCCATCACCCAGGATGGCGAACCGATCACGCTCTTGGCCAATATCGAGTTGCCCAACGATGCCGCGCCGGCCTTCGAAGCGGGGGCCATGGGCATCGGCCTGTTCCGCTCCGAAATTCCTG
>NZ_BADI01000110.1:0-1210 GCF_000333555.1 Herbaspirillum sp. B65
ATGCATGCCGGAGCATCCAGGCAGGCGCCTTGCGTAACGCACCGGCACCGAACAGCGCGCGGACCTTCAGCTTATCTTCCTGCAAGGCGGAGCTCATGGGATGACCGAGCAAGGCAGCCGCTACGTGATTGCCAACCTGCAGCAAGGCCCAGTCGATGCGAGCCTGCCCGTGTGCAGCCATGGCCAGGCCCAGGGTTTCGTCCGTCTCCGTTCCGCTGTCGCCCAGTTCGATGAAGGGCGTGCCTACGCCTGGCACGTAGGTCTTGCGATAGTAAGGCCGAGCCTCGGCCGCCACACGATTGGGCCAAGCCGGTGGAAGGTCGGGCGTGGGAGTGCCGACCTCGCCGAGTTGCAGCTGGGCGACGGTGGGATGACCGGGGTAGACCTCGTAGAGGCGAGCTATGTTGCTGCTGGCGAAGGCGGGGGTGTCGCGGTATTTATTGTTGTTGGTGCCGTCGAAGAAGAAGCCTAGGAAGATGTCTTCTTCGCATTTTGACTGTATTGGGATATCTTGATTGGAAGACATTTCTAACATTTCCCGGCGCTCGAACTGGGTCAATAAACTACGCGCCAACTCTGTGAACCTTGCTTGCATCAGTCATCCTCCTGGTAATCGACATCACACATTTTTATGTCGCTGATATCACTGTTTTTACATCTCTCGATCAGCTTCTGACAAATTGCAGCCTCTTCAGCAGGATCTCGATCTTGGTGAACGTTATCCGGCTGACAAACTCGCCTCATCATCGCCGCGAACCGTTCATGCGATGCCGGCACATATTTGGGCAAGTGTTTCTCGCATTGTTTCTGCGTGAGCCTGGATAAACATGATTCATAAGGCAAACGTCGATCCTTTCCTCTCCACTCTGGATGCCCTGGCTCCGCCCAAGAGACGACAATCTCAACCGCGTCACCCGGATAGAAAGCCACATACAAATCACCCGGCTTGTCGTACTCAGGAATCTCCATGACCTTGATCCGCATGGTTTCCTCCGTCATCTTCTTGTTCGACTTCTGCCACTCCACCCTGACCTGCATCCCTGGCTTCCATTTCTTCGGCAGCTTCAGGCAGCAACCTTTCCCGCCCGGCCCTTCCAGAAATCCGAGGATGCCGCTACCGATAGGCTGGTTATCCGCCTGATTGAACAAGGTATAGCCCAGGCCCCAGTCGTGCATGTAGTTCACCGCATCAGTGGAGACAGTCACACTG
>NZ_BADI01000109.1:0-2660 GCF_000333555.1 Herbaspirillum sp. B65
CTCGCCATCGAAGCGGCAAGGACGCGCCCGACAACGTCGTGCTGCTCGATGCCACCCTGGCCGACACCAGCGGCAAGCCGCGCACCATCCCGCGCGCCATTGGCGTGTTCGAACGCTATGCCGGTCCCGAATTCAAGCACCAGGAATATGGTCAGCCCAATCTCTCGGTGGAGCGGCGCGAACTGGTGATCCGCTGGATCAGCACGGTGGGCAACTATGACTACATCTTCGACTGGGTCTTTGCCGAAAACGGCACCATCGGCATCAATGCCGGCGCCACCGGCATCGAGGCGGTCAAGGGCGTGAAGTCTTCCACCATGCGCGATGCCACCGCTGCCGAGGATACCCGCTACGGCACCCTGATCGACCACAACATCGTCGGTACCACGCACCAGCACATCTACAACTTCCGCCTCGACCTGGACATCGATGGCGAAAACAATTCGCTCACCGAAGTCGATCCGGTGGTCTTGCCCAACACCCGTGGCGGCCCGCGCAGCAGCACCATGCAGACCGTGCAGCGCACCCCCGAGACCGAGCAGCAGGCGGCGCAGAAGTTCGATGCCTCCACCATCCGTCTGTTGAGCAATCCCAACAAGTTCAACAAGGTCGGCAATCCGGTGTCTTACCAGCTCATTCCCTATGCAGGCGGGACGCATCCGATTGCCAAGGGCGCCAATTTCTCGCAGGACGAATGGCTCAACAAGCGCCTGAGCTTCATGGACCGCCAGTTGTGGGTGACCCGCTACGATCCGCAACAGCGCTTCCCCGAAGGCAAGTATCCGAACCGCTCGCATGAAGATACCGGCCTGGGGGCCTTCATCAAGGACAACCAGTCCATCGTCAACCAGGATGACGTGGTCTGGCTGACCACCGGCACCACCCACGTGGCGCGCGCCGAAGAGTGGCCCATCATGCCCACCGAATGGGTCCATGTACTGTTGAAGCCCTGGAACTTCTTCGATGAGACCCCGACCCTGGGCTTGAACAAGAAAAAATAAGGCTGTTTCCATCGGCCAAACCTCGACCGCCTGCGACGTTCGCACGGCGGTCTTTTTCACCAGGAGACTCCATGCATATCGAGCACATCGCATCCAACATCATCGGCGGTCAGTTGCACCCAGGCAGCCGCCTGCTGGATTCCCATAATCCTGCCAACGGCCAGGTGATGGGCCGTTTTCCCCAGTCCGATGCGAGCGAAGTGGCCGCCGCCGTGGCGGCAGCGCGCCGGGCGCAAGCCGCCTGGGCCGCACAAAGCCTGCAACAGCGGCGTGAATACCTGCATCGGGTGGCCGATGCCATCGCCGCCAATGCCGAACGCCTGGCTACCTTGGTGACGCTGGAACAGGGCCGTCCGCTGGGGGGCGTGGGACCGGACCAGGTGCCCGGCTCGCGCTTCGAGTTGTGGGGCTGTGAAGCCTGGACGCGCGCCACCGCCAGCCTGGAACTGGCCAGCGAAGTGGTGTTCGAGGATGAGACCCGGCGCGATGAACTGCACCGCAAGCCCTATGGCGTGATTGCCGCCATCGCGCCTTGGAACTGGCCGCTGATGATCTCCATCTGGCAGGTGATCCCGGCCATCTATGCCGGCAATACCGTGGTGCTGAAACCCTCGGAATACACCAGCGTCTGCGGCCTGGAACTGGCCCGCGTGATCGCCCAGGCCTTGCCGCCGGGCGTGCTCAATACCGTCAGCGGCGATGGCAGCGTGGGCGCCATGTTGGTGGACAATAGCGACGTCAACAAGATCATGTTCACCGGCTCCGGGGCCACCGGGGCGCGCATCGTCGCAGCCGCGGCGCGCAATCTCACGCCCACCACCATGGAACTGGGCGGCAACGATGCGGCCATCGTGCTGGACGATGCCGATCCCAAGGCGATTGCGCCGGGTCTGTTCTGGGGCGCTTTCCTCAACATGGGCCAGACCTGCGCCTGCGCCAAGCGGCTCTATGTGCCCGAGGCGCTGCACGACCAGATCGTTGCCGAACTCAAGGCCATCATCGCCGCTACGCCCATGGGCGACGGCTTGCAGCCGGGCATGGCGATGGGGCCGGTGCAGAACCCCATGCAATTGAAGAAGGTGGCCGCGCTGGTGGACAGTGCGCGGCAAGAGGGCGCCACCATCGTCTGTGGCGGCGTCTTGCCGGAAGGGCCGGGCAATTTCTATCCGCTCACGCTGGTGACCGACATCCGTGATGGCGCACGCCTGGTGGACGAGGAACAGTTCGGCCCGGTGTTGCCCATCATCCGCTATAGCACGCTGGATGAAGCCATCGCCAATGCCAACCGGCTTGATGTGGGGCTGGGAGCATCGGTGTGGAGTCGTGACGCCCAGCGTGCAGCGCAGGTGGCCACACGCTTGCAGGCCGGTACGGTGTGGGTCAACCAGCATGGCATGGTGCATCCTATGGTGCCCTTCGGTGGCAACAAGCGCTCGGGCTGGGGGCTGGAGTTTGGCAACGAGGGCTTGAAGGGCGTGACCCAGCCGCAGGTGATCAGCCTGAAGAAGTAAATCGCACGGACCTGTACGAAAAAAGAGGATATCCGCGGATATCCTCTTTTGCATGGGGCTGGTCAAACGCGTGCTATTGGCTGGCTTGCGCCTCCAGCTTGGCCTGCCCCCCTTTGCCATAGGCCAGCGGCCGCTCGGCGCGTCCATC
>NZ_BADI01000108.1:0-950 GCF_000333555.1 Herbaspirillum sp. B65
TTCCGGTGCGTGCTCGGCCACGTAAGTGGCCGCACCGCCGTATTCACCGCCCAGCGCCAGCCCTTGCAGGATGCGCAGGATGATCAGGATGATCGGGGCGGTAATGCCGATGGGGGTGTGCCGCCGATGCCGGGCTTCCTGTAAGCCGTCGTATCCAGTTCATTTTCATTCGTCAAGTTGTCAGTTCGGAGCCTCCATGAGCCAAGTCCCAAGCAATGATAAAGAACCGCTGCGCGTCCTCTTCTGCGTCGGCGTGACGCAAAACTTCTTCGACCTGCCCGCCACCGAAACCGGTCCCGTATGGCAGGCCTATGGTCAGATGATGACGGCCCTGGCCACCATGGACGGCATCAAGGTCTTGGGCACCATGGATGACGACCGCCTGATGGTGGGCAAGTCCGACGCTGCCCCCTGGACCTTCTACATCATGGCCGATGTGGCCGACCTCGATACGGTGGTGGCTGCCTGCAATCTGTTCCGAAGATGAACACCGTGAGTATATTGGCAAAGGATGCCGGTTTTTCTAACAATTTGCGCTCGCTCGTCGAACTGGTGAAGTTTGCCGTCCAGCAAGTCATCGCCGCCCATGCCTTGAAGCCGGTGCGCAACGATGCTTCCGAATTCCACGACGCCGCCTATTTCGACGGCGTGACCGATCACTTCGAGATGGAAGTGCGCCTGCGCCAGCTGGACCATAGCCACCTGCACGCGGTCTGGAAGCTGCAATCGCAGATCTGAAGTACTGACTTGTCGTGGAGCAAGTCAGGCAGTCCCGGCAGTCCCGGTAGTCCCGGTAGTACCCTGCACCACCAGGCCGATGCGCCTGAAGAAAAATGATGAAGAGACCGGTTCCGTAGCGTCGGAACCGCAGGCCGCAGCCCGGCAGCGTTCGCCCCCGAGGCCAGTCGCCAATCCCATCCCCGCCCCAGCGGGGATTTGTCGTTACAGCC
>NZ_BADI01000107.1:0-2375 GCF_000333555.1 Herbaspirillum sp. B65
GGTGACAGCAAGGGTGATCAGGATCGCTTGCGCGGTATTACGGAGTGTCATTCATTTTCTCCAAATTGATCGGAAGGACTGCCATAGAGGCATGGGAGATCATTCAAGGTTGACGATCAAGTCTCCTGTGGCGGGCTAATCATTGCGATGTCTTCATCAATTGAAATGGATGTTGCTTAGCAATTTCTTGAAACTTTCAAGTTCACCGTACGATAAACACTGAGCGACGGTTACATTGATATTTTCTAGGCCTTTGAATGCAGTAAAGCAGCTCATGACATAACCTCTGTCGTGCGGAGAAAAATACTGGATATACTCTTCATTTATTGACCAACCTTGCTCTCTGATTGAGCGGATAACTTTTCGCTTTGATACTTCATCAGGAAAAATAATCGCTTCAAGCTTTGTATGATTAAAAACGGGCTTGCCCGACTTAAAGCGAAATCCTGACTGTTTCAGAAGATGTTGTTTGTCGCTTGATGTCGCGATGATGGCTTTTTCTTTTTCAAATTCATTAGCACTCCCAGAGATTGATTCTGGGCGTTCATAAGTGGCATAAGTCACATTGTCTGACTGCGTACAGTTTGTGAGCGTTAAGCTCTTATCCTTCATCCTTACCTGCTGACAGGGTGAGAATGTCTGATTCGGCGGCGTGGTTTCGCTTGCGTTTGCCTGGGTGACAGCAAGGGTGATCAGGATCGCTTGCGCGGTATTACGGAGTGTCATTCATTTTTCTCCAAATTGGTGTGAAGGCTTGCCATCTCTCATTGTCATGAAGAGGTACTCTGTCGGCACGCCCCCTGTTGATTTTCCCACCGACTCTTGTTACATGATTTCTATCTGAGCCGCTGGATGCTTCTTTGTTTACATTTTCTCGAGCCCAATAAAAACCTGATACATCACATGCGTTGTAATCGTCACTGGCGACCAGATCAGGATTTGGGGGAGTAGTAAAATCTTGTCCTCTATAGATGGAATAACTCGTGTAATTTTTTCTCCCGGTGATTTGTAGAAATCCACGTCCTTTAAACAAAACGCCGTCCCCTGCTCGACCACCGAATTTCGCGCTCGCGGCGCCATTGTGAAGTCCTTGCGCTTTTTTTAGAACTGCTTCCGGCCTTCTCTTTGCATATTCTTGTTCCGTTTCCCCCTTGCGTACTAGTTGCAGCTTTTGTGCGTCTCCTTTTCGGAAGTCTGTCGCTGCTTCCCCCGGCGTAATCACTTCATACATTGTGCGTAAATATCGGTCCAGACCGCGTTCACTTCGGAACTTCCACCAACCTGTTTCGTGACCAACTTGAGCTAAAAAGTGGGAACAACGAAGTGGGGAGGTCGCGATGAGATATTTTCGAAGAACTTTGTTAGATGCAATTCGTATGGCTTCTGCGCGAGCAAGTCCCTCCTTGGGAGCGGCAGAGAGTACTTGATGTAGTTCCTTACTGCTCAGCCAACCACATTTCCTGAAATGATCGAAGAACTTCACCGGATGGAAGTGCCAGTGCACAGGCCCGATATCTGCTCCCAGTGAAGCGTCTTCCCAGAAAGCTAGCGCCTCAACATGACGCTGAAATTCGGGAAAGTCCGCTTGAGACAAGTAGGTGCTGTCGTTCAGGCTGGGCGTCGCGTTGGTTTCCCTATCAGGCCCTTCTTGGGTCAGCCAATTCCAGCGCTCCGCAATGCCACTCCGTTGCCATTCAGTCGGAAATTTACACACCATGCCACGCATGGTCCGCTGAACCTCTGCATCTTTCAGTCGATTTTCTGCCTCGGATCGGGTGGTGATCCCGTCGCCGTCTTCGTCCAGCATTTTTCGAAGGGCATCGATATCGCAGCGGCTATCCTGATCATCGTAGTCCATCAATAGTTGCCAGCCAGCCCAATGGGGCGCATCGGCATCGCTGTACTTGAAAACCCCTGTGGCGTTCAGATTCACCCATCCTTGGCCATCCGCCGTGGCTATCTGTCGCCAGTGTGGCGTGTCACCTGGCGTCAAGCGATCAGGTCCCAAGATCCGTCCGTAGCGCAACAATTCATAGACTGCACTATGCGCCGGTACTTGGCTGGCACGTGCGGCTCTGTATGCCTGAACGACTTTTTCTGCCTGTCGGTAAAGTTCATATTCGGCATCGTTTTCCGTCAGCGTTGCACCCACCCGAGTCCCATCGGCACGGTAGGTACTGACATAAGCGTTTCCTCCTCCAAAACGTACACCGACGAACAGCGATTCGTTCAATACCGTTTCACCGGAGCCTGATTTTTCAGTGAGAGGAGGACGCCGCGAGTAGAGCCGGGTATCGGCAGGCAATCTAAAGTAGATTTCACCAAAGACAGCATCGGTACGACCGTTTGTCGTGAAATTGAGGTCACCCGTATTT
>NZ_BADI01000106.1:0-5227 GCF_000333555.1 Herbaspirillum sp. B65
GCGTGACTTGCCGCGTANCATCAGGACGAAGCGATCAGTGCTGCGGCCGGTGAGGAGGATCACCAGATGGTGGTCCCTGTTGAGAACGTGACGGTGTTGCGCCATGAGATCGCGACCTTTGGAGACATTCTATGGCTATGAGCGAAGCGGACTACCTGGAGCAGATGCGGCAGCTCCTGCCCCCTGGCCCGGCCTGGGATCGCGAGTTTTACGGCGGCGAAGTTGACCAGGTGCTGCAGGGGCTGGCGCCAGAGTTTGCGCGCATTGACCAGCGGGATGATGCCTTACTCGCAGAGATTTTCCCGCCGACGATGCGCGAGCTTGTGCCGGACTGGGAAACGGTCATGGGCTTGCCCGATGAGTGCCTGCCGGACGATCCAAGTTTCGAGCAGCGCAAAGCGGCGGTGTTGCGCCGACATGTCGCACAAGGTGGCCAGAGCCTGTCTTATTTCATCGGCCTGGCCAGGGAGCTGGGTTATCCAGACGCAACCGCTTTTGAGTGGCGGGCGCCTCGGTTCGGGCGGTCGCGCTTTGGTAAAGCCCGGTTTGGAACCTGGGCGGCGCAATTTATCTGGACGATCAAGTTGGGGCGCCGACATGCCGGAGGGCGGCGCTTTGGCGTGGCGGTATGGGGCGAGCGGTTAGGCGCAAATCCGAATGAGGCTGTGGAGTGCGTGATTAAGCGATGGGCGCCGCCGTTCACGGTGGTGATCTTTGAATACGAATGAAGGAAAGAGAATGGATTTTCCGAAGAGTGTTCCAGGCGTCGGCCTGGTGAATGGCAGTTTGTCGACGAAGATGAACAGACTGGACAGCAAGGATCGTTGATCCCTGCAAAGTGGGGCAACGACATTACTTCTGAGATCATCGCTGTCCAGGAAGCCGCGGGCCTCATTGCCGATGAAGCAAAGACGAACCAATTGCTTGTCGCTATCCGCAGTATTGCCGCGGCAAATGTTCTCACCTTTACGTCTTCTACCATGTGGGCGGTGCCAGAAGGTGTGACCAAAATTTTTGTGTCTGGATGTGGGGCTGGTGGCGGTGGAGGCGGCGGCGGTGGAATTTCTGGCGTTACTTCTGGAACCGCGTCAAGCGGCGGCGGCGGCGGTGGGCAATCGGGGGCGTTTGTTTTGATGCAATCCCTTTCCGTTACCCCTGGTCAGATCCTCACGCTGTCCATCGGGTCTTCAGGGGCTGCCGGCGCCGCTGGTATGCCGGGTAACTATGGGGGTACTGGTGGCGCTGGCGGGTCGAACTCAATCACCGGTGTCGGCGTCAACTTGATATTGTCTGGTGGACTGTCTGGCACAGGAGGGAGTACTCCACCGGGGAATAATACTGGCGGTTCAGGTGGATCACCGGGTGGCTCCGGTGCAGGCTCTGGAGATTATGGATTGGCAGTGGCGGGATATGGAACGAATAAGGGTGGGAACGGTGGTCAAGGAGGGAGTGGCCCATTCGGTGGAGGCGGGGCCTGCGTAGTAGGAGGGGCTGGCCAATCAGGGCGGGGTTATGGTTCCGGTGGCTCGGGTGGAAGTGGCGCAAATACTGCGTCCTCGGCTAGCGGTAATGCTGGCGGTGCCGGGGCTCCCGGCATTCTTATTATTCAATGGTGAATACAGATGAACAGTTACGCAATTATCGAGGACGGGAATGTGGCCAATATTGTGGTTTGGAATGGCGAAGGCAATTGGACTCCCCCAGGGGAAGCATCGGTCGTCCAGATCCCCGAAGGACAAGTTTGTGTTATCGGGGATCACTACTCTGATGGTCTGTTTATTACTGCGGATCGATCTGCACCGCAGATAGTCGAAACGCTCGAGCAGATTCGAGCCCGGAACGAGGCAACTAGAACCCAGTTACTCACTAACGCTGGGCTTGAAATTGATCCACTGCAGGACGCCGTCGATCTGGATATGGCAACTGCTGAAGAAAAACGCCTTTTGCTTCTATGGAAAAAGTATCGCGTTTCAATTATTCGGATGGAAATCACTGGGGATCAGCCAGTTTGGCCTCTGCCGCCTACGTGACGAAGTAGCCAATTTTTCGTACTCTCTGACAGTTTTTCTTCTAACACAGCGTGTGAGATGGCTGCCATCGCCAAGGCCAAGATCGTCGTCAAAAATATGTGAGACCAAGTTTGAGTTAGATCTGTCCTGCCGACGCTCTGAAGAATTCTTGTTACGAGTGATTGCGCGATCAAATGTACGAGGTATAGAGAAAATGACACTTTCCCAAGCCAAAGCAATGGCTTGGGAACCGAAATCACAACGCTCTTACTATAGAGAGCAATAATTATGAAAGCGATACAAAGGGGGCCTCCCCACCCATCAATTCCATGGAAATCAGCGAGCCCGGAATAAGCCCACCATAGACAAGTGGCTACAGCGATTGGCACTATGCATCTCGCCACCAAGCAGTCTTTAATCCGCAATCTCGACAAATAGAGGAGGCCGCCAATAACTCCGGCTGCAAACGTCCAGATAATAGGATTTGTTATTTGATTTACATAGGCAATTCTGAAACGGTAATCGTGGAGCACATTAAGCGTACTGGCACCTTTTAACGCCATAGGAAATACTATCAACGAAAGTATCAACCAACTGAAAAACGCGGCCCATCTCCAGCGTCCAAATAGCATCGAGATACCAAAAACGAGATAGAAGTAGATTTCAAAATTCAGAGTCCAGCCTAGTGGGTAGGGAAGTCCGTAATAAAGTGGTTGTCTCGGGTCAACTGGTAGAAAAAGCAGGCTTTCTACCAGACTCTTCCAGATGTCTTTATGAATGAAGATGTCAATGGGGTTGAGGGCTTGTATCCCAAGAATAGCGAGGACGATATAGACGGGCCATATCCGGGACAGCCGTTTTATCCAGAAAATCACACTGTTTGTAAGCGTTCCATCGGAATTAGCGGTCGTCAGCGTCATGATGAAGCCGCTGATCAGAAAAAACAGATCGACTCCCATTGCTCCCGGTCGGAAGATAGATTCCGCGGTAGTTTGCATCGAGGTATTCAATAAGTAGTACCTAGCGTGAACAAATACAACCAGCAATGCAGCTATTCCTCGTAAAGCCTGGAGCCATTCTAGTTTTTTCGGGTGCATTCCAACTCTTTCCTCATTTTTATGGAGGAATTATACAAGTAAAAATTTACAACTTTTTTCAAGTGTAAACGTGACCAGGCGCCAATCGGCGCCATTTTTTGGGGAATTCAATGCCAGAACCAACAACAGGGGCGGTGATCGGCGCCGGCTCGGGGGCTTTTGCCGTCGGCACCATCACCATTACAGGGTCATTCCTGGGACTGCAGTACGAGATGCTGCTGGCAGGGTTGGCCGGTGGCCTGGCCATGCTCTCCAGCCTGCCTCCGGTATCTCGCCCACGGGCAGTCATGATCCTGATCACCAGCGCGCTCATGGGCGGCTACGTCGGGCCCATGCTGCACGCCTGGGCGATCCAGTCCGACGCATTCGCCTGGTCGGGGAAGTACTCAGAGGCCGCCCGGCTCTGCAGCGGGTTTCTGATTGGGGCCAGCTCCCAAACAGTAATTCCGCTGGCCTTGGGCTGGATGCGGGCCAAATTCGGAGGGGGCAACATCAATCAGGAGTCATCCAAATGATCAAGATCCTGCTCGCAACCGACTATCTGCTGGTCGTCAATATGTTGGCCAGCATCGCACTCTTCCTGCATTGCGTCTTCGCGCTCAACCGCATGAACCATCGTAGCAATCATTTAGTGCGTGCGTGGTACGTGATTGCAGCAGTGGGCGCATTTGGCGTCATTACCGGGCCGTTGTACGGCTACATCAGTCCCCAGCCGGCCGAGGTGATCTCGAACGTTGGAGTGGCCAGCCTGCTGGCTGGTGGGTGGCTATACCGCAATCGCCGTGCAACCGATACAGGAGAGCCGAGATGACCCTTACACTTGCCCAGCTCCAGCGCATCATGCCCGCTTCCACGCGGGCATCGTTGTTTTTGGAGCCCCTCAATGCAGCCATGCAGGAATTCGGGATCGATACGCGCCTGCGCGTGGCCGCCTTCCTGTCGCAGATCGGCCATGAGTCGGGCCAGTTCCGGTTTATGGAGGAGCTGGCCAGCGGCTCTGTTTATGACCGTCGCGCAGATCTTGGTAACACCAATCCAGAGGCGATTCGGATCGCGGCTGCAAACGGCACTACGCCGGGCCGCTTCTGGAAGGGGCATGGCCCGATCCAGATCACGGGCTACCTCAACCACCTGGCCGCCATGATGGCGCTGCACGTGGATTGCGTGGAGCAGCCGCGCCTGTTGTGCGAGCCGGTCCACGGTTGCCGTGCTGCCGGCTGGTTCTGGTCAGTAAATGGCCTGGCCAAGTGGGCCGATGCCGGCGACATCGATGGCGTGAGTGACCTGGTCAACCGGGGAAAGAAAACGGCCGCCATCGGGGACGCAAACGGTTTTGCCGAGCGCAAGGCGCTGTACGAACGGGCTCTGGAGGTGATCCCATGAGCCGGACTCAGACCATATTGGTAGCCCTCGGCGCTGTCATGCTGGCTCTTTGCCTGGGCCTGATTGGCGGCTACCTCTGGGGTGGCCACCGCCAGGCTCAGATCGACGAGGGAAGGGTGGCGAAGGTCAGCGAGGAACACGCCACCGCCCTGGCCAGCGCCACCGAACGATACCGGGAGGCCGAGCGCAGTGGCCAGGCGGCCGTCGCTGCGATCACGGCCGCCGCTCAACAGGAGAAAGAGAATGCAAAGAAACAAATGGATGTTTTGCGCGGTGAGCTGCGTGCTGGTGCTGTGCGGTTGTCAGTCGCCGTCGACGCGGCTAGTGCAGCCGCCGCTGCCCAAGCTGCCGCCTCTGGGGATCGAGAAGCGCGTGCCGACCTTCTGCCAGCGGCTGCTGGGCGAATTCTCGATTTCGCCCTCGAAGGCGACGACATCGTGCGGGAGCTCAACGCCTGCGTCGACAAGTACCACCGCGCAGAGCAAGTGATTGATGAAGTACGGCCTCAGGATTAGAGTGTGGGGCCAATTTTAGAAAAACTGAAGTGGTCCTTGCTGAACATGGCAAGGACCGCTTCAGCTCGCTGGGTCGCGGTCACGCCAAACTAAAAGAGCGCGCCTTGGCGATCAGGACGGATAATTCTCACTACTTCCTGTAAGAAAGTGGTGGTATCCAAAAAGTAGTTTGGATATGCTCG
The DNA here is from genome assembly GCF_000333555.1 of Herbaspirillum sp. B65. NCBI lineage: Bacteria > Pseudomonadati > Pseudomonadota > Betaproteobacteria > Burkholderiales > Oxalobacteraceae > Herbaspirillum > Herbaspirillum sp. B65. Next base: position 5,187 of record NZ_BADI01000106.1, read on the forward strand.
GCGAAGTGCACTTATGAGGACGCAGAGACCAAAACTTGCGG
>NZ_BADI01000105.1:0-1054 GCF_000333555.1 Herbaspirillum sp. B65
TAGCGGGAGGGTGGAACGATTTTGGCTTGACGCTTTGCCTGGCCGAACACCCCGAGCCCTTAGAAACGCCACGGCATTAAGACTTCGCAGCGACATCATCGCCCGTAGCGGCGCAAACGCCGCCACGTACCGGCGTCTATTTGCCGCTCGACGACCCTCATGGCACTCTTCAATTTTGTTGGACAGGAAACCCTCCTGGAAAACTTAAGAAGTGCAGCACGTTTAACGATCTTGGACTGGAGGTATTAGCAAGTGTCGGTCGTCAAGCTCTATGGCTCGATGAATACCGTATGAATCAATTCGTGCAAAGCCACCTTCAAGACCCACGCTTGGTGGCAGATCCATACTTCAAGGAAAGTATAAAAAAACCCAAGCTAGCTGCAAGTTTAGTAGCAGGGCAAGCTTTCACGTCACGTCCCTGCGATTGGATTTACGTAGAACAACTTCACGGACAGCCTATCGATTTCTCTGAAGATGCGCCCCTTGATCAGGCAGGAACGGCAGCTCGACTGGAAAGCGGTGCCATCTGTAACCGTTCAGGATATTAGAACGGCTCATGTTCACTCATTTTTTTAGAGAAGATCAATAAGAGCTTGTGAGATCAAAGGGCCCACTTTTTTTCGTGCATATATGCCTATTCATCCCATCTTCCTTTTGCAAAAGCCGTTACCGATTTGGTGCCGTCATCGTCGTACAAAAAACCATGGGCAGCCAATCCAAGCTTGAGAAAGACACTCGTGCCAGTTTTTGATAGTGGCTCATCGTCCCAATCATGCAGAACTTTAAAGGCATACGCTCCCGGAACTTCGAACAATTTGAGTCCATTCAATTGGACATTTGGTAGATTGGGATACAGGCTGATCTCTAACAATCCATCACCCGTGTCAGAAAAAGTTAACTGCAAACGTTTCTCGCTCCAAAATTCTCTTGATTCTTCGAAGAATTGGCTTTTCTTGGTAAATAACGGCGCGCCCAATAACTGATGAACCTCGCCCCGAGTCATTCCAAACTTGAGCGGTCCGACGCCCACGTAAGACATGATGATGTGTTCTGC
>NZ_BADI01000104.1:0-4799 GCF_000333555.1 Herbaspirillum sp. B65
GATGACCGGCGATTTGCCGCCCAGCTCCAGCGTGACCGAGGCCAGGTGCTCGGCGGCGGCGCGCATGACGATCTTGCCCACCGCGGTCGAACCGGTGAAGAAAATATGGTCGAAGGGCAAGGCCAGCAGCGCTTGCGTGACCTCCACTGCGCCGCTGACCATGCTCACTTCGTTTGGCAGGAAGACTTCTGCGACGATCTCGGCCAGCACTGCGTTGACGGCAGGGGTGAATTCGGAGGGTTTGAGCAACACCGTGTTGCCCGCGGCCACCGCCGATACCAGCGGACCGATCAAGGTAGCCACCGGATAGTTCCAGGGGCCGATGATCAGGCAACTGCCCTTGGCCTGATAAGTCACCCGTGCCGAACTGCCCAGCGCGCTCAAGGTCGGGGCGACATGGTAACCCCGCATCCAGCGTGGCAGCTTGCGGATGGCCAGGTGGATTTCTTCCAGCACCGGCATGAGTTCGGTCAGTTCCACCTCGATGGCAGGTTTATTGAAGTCCGCTGCGCAAGCCTGTTGCAGTTGCTGGCGTCGGGCCGTGAGCGCCGCGCGCAGGCGACGCAGCTTGTCCCGGCGCTGGGTCGCCGAACTGGTGCGCAAGTGTAAGGCGTGTGCTTGCTGGGCGCTGAACATCCGGTGGATCTGGGGTTCATCGGGCTCGTGCAGCCAGTTGGGGTTCATCCGGTCGCTCCTGTGTAGGTGTCTTGTGGCTGGAGAGGATGCCGGCTCCAGCGTTTGCGGCCCACTACCATCATCAGCATCATGGCTGCGGCAAAGGCGAAGCTTACCAGCGGCACCCATGCCGTGTTTTCGCCGCTCACCACCAGCGAAGCCACCAGCGGACCAAAGGCCGAGCCCAGCAGTTGCGCTGCCGGCACCAGGACGGCGACCCGTCCCTTGTCATCGGCACGGAATGCCAATGGTACATGGAAAGGCATGAGAAACAGCCAGGCGAAACCGAACACATGGCTGAGCCAACGAAACGCTCCAGGAGCATGTTCGGGCATCAGGTAGATGGCCGCACTGACCGCAGCCAGCACCAGGGCGCCGATGGTCAGGGTCGCCACCAGTGGCAGGTGCCGTACCAGCCAGATGGCCATCACGCCGCCCGCCACCTGCATGAGCAGCACGGTCGAAATGAGTGCATGGGCTTGGCTGGCAGGCAGACCGTGGGCCACGCCGATCGGCTCCAGATACATCCATAGCGCGCCGATGCCTGCCATCTGGCAGAACGCCACGGCCAGCGGCAGCAGACAGGTGGACGACCATTTGAGCCGGGCTTCGGTGGGGGCGGCCAGCGGTTGCAGTTGTCGCGGCAAGGCCAGCGGCAGCAGGGCGGCCAATACGGCGGTGAGAGCCAGCACCTGGAAGCCGGCGCGCCAGCCCAGGCCGGGGAGCACCCAGCTCGCCAGTGCCGAGGCGGTAGAGGACTGCAGCAAGGTCTGCCAGACCATGAACAGCGCGGTCAGGCGACCGGGATTGCTGGCGCGTACGATCACGCTGGTGGCACCCCACACCAGCACGCCTTCGGCCAGTCCGGCCCCGATCCGCAGCAGGGTAAATTGCAGGTCACCGTGGGCCTGCGCGGTCAGCAGGTCCAGCAAGGCCACCAGCAAGGCCGAGATGATGAGCGTAGAGCGATAGCGCGCCAATGACAGCAACAGATCGCCGATGGTCACGCCCAGCCCCAGGGCGACGATTTCACCCATGGCGATGATGCCCACGCCTTCCATGGTGATGATCCGGTCACTGACCAGCTCATCGAGCAGGATAGGTTGCAAGCCGAGAATGAGCAGGGCCAGCGCGCCCAGCAGAAGGGTACTGCCGACTTGCGGCAGCGAAAAGCGAGTCGAAGGTGGGCGGGTCATGGCAGCAAACCTGTTATCGGCAGAATCGGAAAAAGGAAATACGCTCAACAAGCTCAATCTAATATCCGCGACTTTCAGCGGGCAACTGGCCCTGGGCGAACGCGTCGGCGGCACGTCGGCGGTCCTTGCGCAAGCGTCCGTTGGCAATGTAGCGCACCAGCCAGGGCAGTTCGCCAATCGCTGCACCGCTGGCATGGGCCAGCAGATACGCCTTGCTGCACTTTTCGAACAGTTCGGCGTTCATCGCCATGCGTGCCGCCGTGCTGCCCAGCAGCAGCGGCAGCTCCTGCCAGAGCAGGGCATTGCCACCGCGGGCCAGGGCCGCGGCCAACCCCTGTTGCTGCTGCACCGGGCGGGACATGGGACCGAGGTGACGGGCCTGCTCGTCAAACACCTGGGGCAGCACCCCGCCGAACTGGTGCAAGCTGCGACCGAACGGACCTGCTCCCCAGCAGATCGCCCCGACATCGGGGCGCTGCCGGTAGATCGTAGCGTGCAGCCTGGCCTGGCTGGAACCATGCGCTTGCTCCCAGGGGTAGAGCAGGGGCTGGTCATCTCCAGCCGCGCCCAACCACATGGCCGTGGTTCCTGGACAGCGCAAGGACAGCGCACCTTGCTCCTGGTCCAGCAGCCCTTTTTCCAGCAAGCGCAAGCGCGTGTCTTGCCACTGCTGCTGCAGTTCATCGTGGATGCTCATGGCTCACACCAGCTTGAAGACATCTTCGAAGCGGTTGAGCGCTTCATCGATGATGGCATCGGTATCGGCCAGGCTGGTGTAGATGCGACTGCCTGCCAGCGTGATCAAACCATGCGCGCAATAGGCGGCCCCCATTTCCTCCATCATGTGCTTGCGCTGCTTGGCTTCATCCTTGACCTTCCACAGTTTGTAGAGATTGCTGGTATCGAGCAAGAGCACGCCGGAAGTCTGCAGATGCACCACTGAGCCCATGTTGTAGACCACGTAGGGCAACTTCAGGCGCGCGATGATGTCTTCCAGTCCCTTGCGCAGACGGTCTCCGGCGCGCCCGGCCTGGACTGCGGCATTGCTTTCGATGGCCATCTTCAATGCATGGTAACCGGCCACACAGGACAAGGGATTGGCCGAGAGCGTGCCGCCCACGAAGGCGCGCTTGGAAGTGGTGCCGATGCCGCCCACCAGCATCATCATGACCTCGCGTCGTCCGCCGATGGCGCCGGCCATGGGATAACCGCCGGCCAGGCATTTTCCCAGTACGGTGATGTCCGGCTTGACCTGGAAGTAGGCTTGCGCACCGCCCGGCCCCATGCGAAAGCCCGTGACGACTTCATCGAAGATCATCAGCGCGCCGAATTCATCGCACAGCTTGCGCACTTCGCTGTTGTAGCCGGGATGGACCGGACGGGTGCCGCTCTCCGGTCCCAGCGGTTCCAGCAGCACGGCGGCCGTCCCGCCACGCAGGCGGTTCCAGCTTAGCTTGCGACGCAGTGCCTCCAGGTCATTGGGATGGCATTCCTGGGTATGCGCGGTCGATCCACCGGGGATGCCGACGGCTTCCATGCGTCCGGTGCTGGGCAGGCGCATCCCATAGACCATCTGGTCGCTCCAGCCGTGATAGGCGCCGCCGATCTTGATGATCCATTTCTTGCCGGTATAGGCGCGTGCCAGGCGGATCGCGCCCATCACCGCTTCCGTGCCGGAACCCAGCAGGCGCAGCATGTCCACGCCGGGCATGGATTGGCAGACCAGCTCTGCCAGCTTGACTTCGTATTCGTGCAGCAGTCCGGTGACCGGGCCGCAGCGCTCCAGGATTTCGTTGACCTTCTCACGCAGGGCCGGCGGATTGGAGCCGAGCAGGGTAGGGCCACCGGCTTGCAGGAAGTCGATGTAGCGATTGCCGTCGACATCGGTGAGCCAGGCACCCTCGGCCTCGGACATGGCCAGCGGGAACGGATGGTTGAAGGCCAGGTTGTGTTGCACACCGCCTGGAATGACTTTGCGGGCGGCTTCGGACAAGCGTTTGGAACCCTGACAACGCTGTTCGAAATAATCCATCACTGCCGGCAGATGTTCGCGCCGGATCGGGCGCATCGGCTGTGCCACCAGTTCGCGGAAGCGGGCATACAAGGTATCGACATCCGGCCAGTCAGAAATGGCGCAGGTGGTTTCAGAAGGGCTCATGGGGGCAGCGTCCTTGAACAGGGAGTGAGGTTGACGGTCGTTCATGATTGCTCCAGTAGGGTCAGCAGACGATTGAGGGCCGGGGTTTGCGAAGGGTGGGTGGCGGCGCGCACGCGGATGCGGTCGGCCAGGAAATCAGCGCAGAAGCGTTCCAGTTCTTCCACCACCAGCATGGCTTCCTCGACGGTGGGGCCACAGCAGAGCACGCCGTGATTGCGCATGAAATAGGCATTGATGCCCGGCTTGAGCGCCTTGCTCACCTTGTTGGCCAAGAACGAACTGCCCGAAGGCATGTAGCCGATCATCGGGATCTGCGGGCCGAGGATGCGCCGGCTCTGTGGATGGGCTACCTGCAAGGTTTTCCCGATCAAGGCACAGGCGCTGGCCACCGGCTGGTGGGTATGGATGCTGCAATGAGCGTCCGCCCGGCTTTTGAAGAGATTGGCGTGCAGCGCCGTTTCCACCGAAGGTGAGCGCTCGCCTTCGATGCGAGTCAGATCGTCCAGCCGCAACACACAGACGTCCTCTGCACGCATGGCGAAATAATCGGTGGCAGAAGGCGTGACGGCGATATGTTGGTGGTCGATGCGCAAGGCCAGGTTGCCACCGGTGGCCGCAAAGAAGCCACGCCGCGACAACGCCAGGCAAAGTTCCACGACACGTTCACGGTGTTGCACAGCCAGCATGGGAAGCTCCGGGTGAGGTAGGGTTCATGCGCCGGTACAGCGGCGCCAGTCTTTCATACAGTTGCTTGAACAGTCGAAGCGTCC
>NZ_BADI01000103.1:0-2311 GCF_000333555.1 Herbaspirillum sp. B65
CGCGCGCCAGGATGAGATCGACCGCCGGCTCGGTCCCAGCTCGCGCGAGAATTCAATGACCTCATCGAAGATGCCTATGCCCGGCTGCAGGATGACTGAGGCCGTGGCTTGCCTGGTTTGAGCATCCAATGAATATAAATTCACCCACCATGTCCGTCCCGCCCGCCCATCAACCTCGCGTCTGTCTCCACCCAGGATCGCAATGAACAAACTGACCCAATCTCTGGCCAATGCCGTCACCCCCCGGTTCCACTATGCGTGGGTGGTGGTGGGCGTGATCTTCCTGGTGCTGTTGTGCTCGGCCGGTATCCGCGCCACACCCTCGGTGATGATCCTGCCGCTGGAACAGGAGTTCGGCTGGAACCGCTCCACCATCTCGGTGGTGATCTCGGTCAACATCGCCCTGTATGGCCTGATCGGTCCCTTCTCGGCGGCAGCCATGCAACGCTTCGGTATCCGTCGCGTGGTGCTGGGGGCCTTGGTGCTGCTGGCCAGTGGCACGGCGCTGTCGACCTTGATGCATATGCCCTGGCACATGCTGCTGTCCTGGGGTTTGCTGGTGGGCGCCGGTACCGGTGTGGCGGCCAATACGCTGGGGGCCACCATCGTGAGCCGCTGGTTCGAGACCCGGCGCGGCCTGGCCATGGGCTTGCTCACGGCCAGCGCGGCCACTGGGCAGATGGTGTTCCTGCCGCTGATGGCGGCCATGGTGGGGAGCTATGGCTGGCGTTCGGTGGCATTGCTGGTGTCGGTAGTGGCGGTGCTGGCCATTCCACTGGTGTGGCTGCTGCTACCGGAAAGCCCGGCGGCCATCGGCCAGAAGATGGTCGGACAGACCAGCGAGATCAAGGATGATGGCCCTGACCAGTCACGCCGCAATCCCTTGTCCATTGCCCTGGGTGCGCTGCGCACCTCGGTGCGGATGCCGGACTTCTGGCTGCTGTTCATGAGTTTCTTCGTGTGCGGGCTCTCCACCAATGGCTACATCGGTACCCAGTTCATCGCCATGTGCAATGACTACGGCATCAATGAAGTCAGCAGTGCCTCCATCCTGGCTGCCATGGGGATGCTGGATCTGGTGGGCACCACGCTCTCGGGCTGGTTGTCGGATCGCTACAATCCGCGCGTGCTGTTGTTCTGGTATTACGGCTTGCGCGGGCTGGCGCTGATCTTCCTGCCCTATGCCTTCGGCCTGCAGTATTACGGACTGACCATCTTCGCCATCTTCTATGGCTTGGACTGGATCGCCACGGTGCCCCCCACGGTGCGTCTGGCCAATGACGTCTTCGGTCGCCTGGCCGCGCCCATCGTGTTCGGCTGGATCGTGGCCGGGCACCAGCTGGGCGCCGCGACCGCCACCACGGTGGCCGGCTACCTGCGCGCTTCGTTGGGCAATTACACCTTGTCCTCCATCATGATGGGGGTGGCCTGTCTGATCGGGGCGTTGCTGGTGTTGCGCATCAAGGGCGGGCAGGGTGCGGCGTTGGCGGCGGCATCCTGACGGCGCAACAACGGCGCAACATTCATCGCACTGGTCTAGCGTCCCACCAGTGCCACCAACCATTGCGCCAGCTTGAGCTTGGCCGCAGTGTAGGGCGGGAAGAAAAGGGTGACCGGAAGCCAGCGCCCGCCGCGCAATTGTGCCCGCTCATGGGAGAAGGCCTTGAAGCCATGCAAGCCATGGGCGCTGCCCAGGCCTGAATGATTCACCCCGCCGAAGGGCAGGCCGGTATGCGTGTACTGCTGCATACAATGGTTGATGACGATGCTGCCCGAGCTGCACTGGCTGCGCACGCGCGCAATCGTCTCTGCCTGTCGACTCCACAGGTAAAGCGCCAGCGGTTTGGGGTGCGTGTTGAGTTGCGCAATGAGTGCATCGATCTCATCGAAGACCACCACCGGCAGCACCGGGCCGAAGATTTCCTCCTGCAGCAGGCTTGCCTGTGGGGGCAGATCGCCGATGAGGGTCGGCGCCACATACCGAGCATCGACATCGTACTGGCCGCCGGCGTGGACGGTGGCTCCGGCCAGACGCGCCTCATCGATCAGCGCTGCGATCCGGGCGGCGTGGCGCGAGCTGATCAGGCGGGCCAGGTCGGGGTTGCTTGCGATGGCGTGCGGGTCGGTCCCGAAGCGCTGGCGCAAGAGTTGGGTACATAAGGCGATCAATTCGTCCTTCACGCGCCGGTGGACGAACAGGGTGTCCGGCGCGATGCAGGATTGGCCGGCGTTGACCAGTTTGCCCCACATCACCAGTTCGGCAGCGCGCTTGAGGTCGGCGCTCTGATCCACGATGACCGGCGATTGCCGC
>NZ_BADI01000102.1:0-2847 GCF_000333555.1 Herbaspirillum sp. B65
CCCCAGGATCACCCGCAAGATCGCGCTCGAAGAACACTTCGCCATCGAGAAAACGGTGCAGGATTCGGCCGGTTTTCGTGCCGCCCTCGTACTGGCCCGAACTGAAGCATCGCCTGCTCGATATCCAGCAGCGACGCATCGAAGAGATGGACCGGCATGGCATCGAGACCATGATCCTCTCGCTCAATGCTCCCACCATCCAGGCCATCGCCAATGCCCGCGCCGCCGATGAACTGGCGCGCCGCGCCAACGATTTCCTGGCCGATCAGATCGCGCGCCGACCGGATCGCTTCCGCGGCTTTGCCGCGCTGCCGATGCAATCGCCCGAGCTGGCTGCGCGCGAACTGGAGCGCTGCGTGCGCGAGCTGGGTTTCGTGGGCGCGCTGGTCAACGGGTTTACGCAAGTCGAGGGCGGCACGGGCGTGGCCTATTACGACCAGCCGCAATACCGTCCCTTCTGGGGCAAGGTGCAGGAACTGGATCGCCCCTTCTACCTGCATCCGCGCAATCCCCTGCCGGCCCAGGCGCCGATCTACGAAGGCCATTCCTGGCTGCTCGGCCCGACCTGGGCGTTCGGCCAGGAGACTGCGGTCCATGCGCTGCGCCTGATGGGGTCGGGGCTATTCGATCAATACCCGGATATCAAGATCATCCTTGGGCATATGGGCGAAGGCCTGCCCTATAGCATGTGGCGCATCGACCACCGCAACGGCTGGGTCAAGACCGCGCCCAGCTATCCGGCCAAGAAGCGCATCGCCGACTACTTCCGTCAGAATTTCTGGCTGACCACCTCGGGCAATTTCCGCACCCAGACCCTGATCGATGCCATGCTGGAAATCGGTTCGGATCGTATCCTGTTCTCGGCCGACTGGCCCTTCGAGAATATCGATCACGCCTCCGACTGGTTCGAGAGCGCCTCCATCAGCGAGAACGACCGCATCAAGATCGGCCGCAGCAACGCAGCAGGCCTGTTCAAGCTGGGAGACTGAGCCGGCCGCCACCGGTACCACCACACACACTGCGAAGGCAACAGCGCAATGCGGGACATCCAGAAGCCCGCCCTGTTGCTTCGTTCCGCAGCGTCATCGACGCTGCCCGCGTTCTGATGCAACTGGAGTGAGACACCGTGCAAAAAGACATCATCGACGTCGAGGAAGAACTCTCGACTGCGCCCGTCGGACGCTCGCACATCGGCCTGGGCCTGATCCTGGCCTTGCTGACCCTGTTCGACGGCTACGACACCTTCAATCCCGCCTATGTCATCCACTACGTGCGCCAGCCCTGGGGCTTGTCGCTGGAGCGCGTGGGGATGCTGATCTCCAGCGGACTGGTGGGCTTCCTGATCGGGGCCGCGATCCACGGCACCATTGCCGACCGCATCGGTCGGCGCATCACGCTGCTGGGCGGCTTGTGGATCACCACCCTCTTTTCCTTGCTCACGGCGCTGCTGGCCGATTCCTTCCTCTCCTACAGCGTGCTGCGCATCCTCACCGGCCTGGGTCTGGGCGTGCTGTTGCCGCTGTCGACCACCTACATCAACGAGCTGGCGCCGCGCCGGGTGGCCAATACCTTTGCCTTGTGGGGCGTGGCCCTGGGCTGGGCCATGGGGGGCGCCGCAGCGGGCCTGGTCGGGGTCTTCGTGACGCCCCATACCGGCTGGACCGGGCTGTACTGGATCGGGGCCTGCTCGTTCTTGCTGATCCCCTTCGCGCATCGCCTGCTGCCGGAGTCGCCGCGCTTTGCGCTCTTGCATGGGCGCCATGAGGAAGTCCTGCAGACCCTGTGCAAGCTGCGTCCGCCACGTGCTGCGTTCTATCGCCAAGCGCAGATCCTGGCCGCGCCGAAGGCGGGCAGGGTGTCCGCCTGGAACTTGCTGGAGCGGCCCTATGGACGGCTGTCGCTGGCGATCTGGGGCACCAGCTTTCTGAGCCTGTTCTGCATCTTCGGCCTGAGCGGCTGGATTCCTACGCTGATGCAGGAGCGCGGCGAGAGCTTCGGTAGCAGTTTCGGCTTCGGTGCGATGATGCAGGTCACGTCCTTCATTGGCGCGCTGGTCTGCGGCCACCTGGTGGATCGTTCATCGACCGCACGCCCCTGGCTATGCACATGGTCGCTGGCCGGTGCGCTGTCGATCCTGGCCCTGGTCTGCTTCGAGCAGCATTGGGTCAACCTGGCCGCGACCGCTGCCGCCGGTTTCTTCATCATCGGCGGACAGTTCGTGCTGAACAATTTCACGGCGGCGTCCTATCCGACCCGGATGCGCGCCTCGGCAGTGGGGATGGAACTGGCGGTGGGGCGCCTGGGCGCCATTCTCGGGCCCTTCATCGGCGGTACCCTGCAGCAGAGTTTCGGAGGGCAGCACATCATGCTGCTGGCCATTGCCATCGCCGCCTTCCTGGCCGGCTGTCTGGTCTTGCTGGCGCGCGCCAGCGGCAGTGCCGCCGACCTGCAGCGGGAAGTGGCCCCGTCGGCGGGCGAGTCCGGTGGTGCGCCGCTGGCCCAGCATACGCCCTGAGAGTTTTTCCTCCTTCCCTCCCACTGCCGCACTTGGACCCCTCCCGGCCTGGCCGCGAGGGGTAGACCTTTTTCATCTCTTCCACGCTTGACTTTGCAGCGCCGCGTTCATATGATGCGCATACATCGATGCATATGCATAGTTAGGCTATCATCCTCACCCGACCGGAATGCCCATGAGCAAGGAAACCTGCACCTGCGCCCCCCTGCGCCGCCTCACGCGCAGGATCACCATCATCTATGACCATCACCTGCAGGATAGCGAACTGAGCATCACTCAGTATTCGCTACTGAGCCGCATCGGTCGCAAGGGGCCATTGCCAACATCACGCT
>NZ_BADI01000101.1:0-10162 GCF_000333555.1 Herbaspirillum sp. B65
TAGATGATCTGCCGCATCCCCTGTGGGGCGGGCATGTGGCACGAATTGCCTGCACCATGGCCATGCCTTAACCTGCCTTTATCGAGCGCCGTGCATCATCGGCGTGCATACCAGGAGATTTCATGAGCACCAGCGCTGTAGAACGACAAGAAACCACGCCATCTTCCACTGCCGCGGCGGTTCGACCGGCTCTGGCCCCCGAGCAACTGGAGTTTCGCAATGCCATGGCGCATTTGCCAGCGGCGGTCTCCATCATCACCACCGATGGCGACGGTGGACGGTGCGGCATCACCGCCAGTGCGGTCTGTTCAGTCACCGATACGCCGCCCACCATCCTGGTCTGCATCAATCGCGGCAGTGCCATGCATGACGTGTTCAAGAAGAATGGCCGCCTGTGCGTGAACGTGCTCTCGGACGAACTGGAACAACTGGCCATGCATTTTTCGGGCGCCACCAAGGTGCCCATGGAAGAGCGCTTTGCTTGGGATATCTGGGAAGCACCGGGCGAGCTGGGGCAGCCGGTGCTGGCCGATGCACTGGTCAAGCTGCAGGGGCGTATCCGCGAGTTCAAGGAAGTGGGGACGCACTCGGTGATGTTCGTGGAACTGGCCGAGGTCAGGGTCAATGAGAAGAAGGACAGCCTGATCTACTTCAATCGTCTGTTCCATAAGGTCAAGCGCACGGCCTTGTAAGTCACACCAGCGCTGCAAGAAATTGAATTCCGTTCAGATGTGTTCTGAACGGAATTCGTATTTCTGGGGGGCTGCTAAAAAACGGTTCGGATTGACACCGAAAGAAGAGTCAAAGATCCAGCACCAGCCGCGCCGATCTGGCGCGCGAGACGCAGGTACAGATCTGGTCATTGGCCGCCTTTTCCTTCTTGGACAGGCAATTGTCGCGATGATCCGGCTCCCCCTCCAGGAGCGGTACCACGCAGGTACCGCAGATGCCCTCGCGGCAGGAGGTATCGATGACGATGCCTTCGCGCGCCAGCACATCGACGATGGGAATGCCCACCGGGATCTGCACTACCTTGCCGGAGCTGGCCAGTTGCACTTCGAAGGCGCCATCGCCGCCTACCGCCTCGGATGCCGCAGGAGCCGCCTGGAAGTGTTCCAGATGGATGGCTTCTTCGCTGCGATTGGCGGCGGCGCACTTGACCACCACTTCCATGAAAGGCGCCGGGCCGCAGGTATAGACGTGCGCCTCCTTGCTGCCGGCGGCGAGGCAGGCGGCAAGGTAATGCTCCATCTGCGCCGGTATCACGGCATAGTGAAAGCGCACCTGTGCGGCGAAGGGAGCATTCTCCAGCAGATCGGCAAAGGCCGCATGTTCGCGTGCGCGCACGAAGTAGTGCAGCGTGAAGGGCTTCTGTTCGGCCCACAGCCGATAGGCCATCGCCAGCAGTGGCGTCACGCCGATGCCGGCGCCAAACAGCAGATGTTCGGGCGCCGTCGCATCCAGTGCGAACAGGTTGCGCGGCGTGCCCACTTCCAGTTCCATGCCCAGCTGCACGGCATCGTGCAGTGCCGCCGAGCCCCCGCGTGAGGCGGGCTCACGTTTGACGGCGATGGTGTAGCCGCAGCGGTCTTCCAGCGGGCCGCACAGCGAGTATTGACGCACGATACCGGTCGGCCCGGTGACGTCGATGTGAGCGCCCGGCTCATAGGCCGGCAGCGCGGCGCCATCGGCGCGCACCAGGCGGAAGGAACGGATGTCGCCGGTTTCGTCGGTGAGTCTGTCTACGATCAGTTTCATGGGGCCGATACTCGCTTGCGGGGTTGCCATTGCAGTGGTGGTGATGCTTAGAGCAGGAAGCCCAGGGCGTTCAAGCTATCCATCGAGTTGATCAGGCGGATTACCTTCTGCTCGATCTTCGGACCTTGCGGGGTGAAACGCAGGCGGTGCGTGACGTTGGCCACGAACATGGTGTGCTGCTGGCGCTTGTAGCCCACCAGCACCTGTGCCGAATTGATTTCCACCAGTTCCTCCGACAGGTGCACCGGCACGAAGCGCGAGACGGTGCGCACGGTGGCCGCTGCATCCACGGCCGACATCGCATGTCCCGAGGTGAGGCGCTCGATGCGGATCTTGCGCATGTGGGCATTGTCGTAGGCGTAGTTCAGCGTGGCTGCGAAGTCGGTGGTCTGCTGGTCGATCGGTACCACGTAGTAACCGTCTTCGGTCCACAGGTCTTGCCAGGCGGCATAGTCCTTGCGGTCTAAAAGTTCAGCTTCCTTCCAGATGAAGGCGATGGCACGCGCCATTTGCGCGGGGATGCCTTGCAGGGTGTCTTGTTGGTTCATATCGATCACTTCTCCATCATCTTTTTCCACATGGCATAGGCTTCGCGCATCCCGCTCTCATCGGTCGAGTGCGATACCTTGTCGCCGTTGTCATCCACCCATTCGCGGTTCAGGCCACGATTGACCAGGATGGGTGCATCGCGCCCGGCGTGTGCGCCGGCCTGCACACGTTCCCAGGCTTCGGCGTCATCCGGGCTGCCAAAGCCGAACGGGCCCTGGAAATGTTCATGGATGCGCAGCCGCTCCCGGTTGGCGATCTCCGGTCCGCCCTCCATGCCCAGCGCCACGTGGCGGATCTGGGTCTCGCCCACCGATACCGGATGCAGCACCCGGAAGAAGGACATCGACATGGCCACGTTGGGGAACAGGTTCAGGTTGAAGCCGGCACCATGCAGTGAGCGCACGATGCGGCGCACCTGCTCGGGTGGCATGGTCTTGGACAGTTCTTCGGTCACGTGGGCGAAGCGTTCCTGCAATTGCTCGCTGCCATCGTCGACGTCCAGGTCCACGTGCTCGGGCACCATGATCATGACGCTGTGGCCATTGCCCAGCGAGCGGGTGATCGATTGATCGTCGGTCATGAAGGAGAGCATCTCGGAGGTCTCTTCATCGACGGAAGACAGGAAGGTCTTGTGCACCACCGGGAAGTGATAGCCATCGGTGGTGTTTTCCAGCTGGATCTTCCAGTTGCCCTTGAAGCTGAACTTGTGCTCGCCCTGAACCTTGATGGGGAAGCCCGCGCCTTGCTTCATGAACAGGTCTATCCATTTCTTGGCATGGCCGAGGAAGTCCGACAGCGGTTCGATCTCCTGGTTGAAGGAGGCGAAGATCATGCCGTGGTAGCTCTCGGTGCGCAGGCTTTGCAGTGGCAGGTCGGCTTTTTCGATCACGTCTTCATAGCCTTCCGGGTAGGGCAGGCCGCGCAGCTTGCCGTCCAGGCCATAGGACCAGCTGTGGTAGGGACAGGTGAAGCCGGTGGCATTGCCCTTGTGCTTTTCGCAGACGGTGGCGCCGCGATGGCGGCAGCGGTTTTCCAGCACGTTGATCTTGCCGCTCTTGTCGCGCACGACGATGACCGGCTGGCGGCCGATCTGGGCGGTCTTGAAGTCGCCCGGGTTCTTGATCTCGCTTTCATGCGCGACCCAGATCCAGGTCCGGTAGAAGATCTTGTCCATCTCGACTTCGAAGATGGCAGGATCGGTATAGAGCGAAGGGTCCACCACCGCATCCTGTACCAGGTCGGCATAGGAAGAATCGGGCTTGCGAGGGTGGAAGCGTAGCGGTGCGTTCATGGCTTTCTCCAGTGGCTTGCAGTCGTTGTCAGTGTTGATCTCGGCACGCTTGATGCGGCTTCATGGCGTGGGCTTGAGTGCCTGTAGCGCCTGTTCCAGATGGCGCCCCAGGGCGCACAGTCTTTCATCGTCGCCCTTGCGTCCCACCAGTTGCAGGCCGGCCTTGAGCGTGCTGCCGGCAATCGGCACCGGGATGGTCAATGCCGGATGGCCGGACAGATTGAAGGGCCGCACCAGCGACGACAGCAGCAGCACTGATGTGCCCTGGCGGATGGCTGCCAGCGTGGGCGGCAGTGCCGGCAGGGTGGGCAGCAGCAATGCATCGGCGTCGGCCAGTGCCGCATCGACCTCGGCGCTGAAAGCGGCGCGCACGCGCTCGGCGTCGGCCACTGCGGCATCGGTGGTGGTGGCTGCGGCTGCCAGGCGTTGTTCGATATCTGCGCCCAGCTTGCCCTGGCCCAGCAGGTGGCCGAAGGCGTCGTGGGTTTCGCGATTGATGAGGGTCATGCCGGCTTCGAAGGCGGCGTGCATGTGTTGCGGCGTCCACCAGGTAGCGCTCCATCGGCTGGCGGCAAAGCCCTGTGCGACGGCGGCGGCGATGTCGTCGTCGGCTTGCACCGTCACCCGCTTCACGCGTGCATTGGCCGCGGCGGCGCTGGCGGCCACGGGGTCGAAGCCGGGCGCGATGCTGGTCATGGCGCGGATGATCATTTCCATACTGCGTGCCACCGGGCCCACGCAATCCAGGCTGCTGATGGCCGGATAGGCGCCGACGCGGCTGACGCGGCCGAACGTCGGCTTGAAGCCAATCACGCCGCAACAGGCCGCCGGCAGGCGGATCGAGCCACCGGTGTCGCTGCCGATGGATAGATCGACCAGCCCCGCACCCACGGCCGAGGCCGAGCCGCTGGAAGAACCACCGGTCATGCGGTCGGGGTCTTGCGGGTTGACCGGGGTGCCGTTCCAGTCGTTGATGCCGGTCATGCCATAGGCCAGCTCATGCATGTTGGCGCGGGCAGTGATTTGCCAGCCGGTGTCGAGCAGCCTTTGCACCACCTCGGCATGAGCCTGTGCCAGGGGCGCATCAGCCAGCGCGGCGCTGCCGCCGCAGGTGGGCTGGCCGGCGATGTCGATGCAATCCTTGATGGCCACCGTCGGGCCGTTGCCGCCCAGGTGGAAGCGCGAGAGCAGGGCGTTGCCACTGCCGGCAATGGTGCGTGCAGCAGAATTGTTCATCCTGCCACTCCCAGGCAGGCAATGCGGGCCTGTAGTTGCAGGAGCGCGATGGCGGCCTGGCCGCTGCAGGTGCGCACGGGCAGGGAAATGCTGGGCTGGGGAGTCATGGCGCATCCATTCATGTGTTGCCTTGCAGGTCGATAATCCACGTCGGACGCTGGATGCAGGCGGGTTCCTTGGCTGATGTGAAGCATTTTAAAAGTCGCCTTAAAATAGATCAAATTGATGTAAAATATTTTTCACATAAGTAGCATGGATAGTGATGTCACTTCCCATTGATCGGGCTTGCCCAGCGTGACCCCCACCGGAGATTGCCATGGCCACCTTCAACAACATGGACCTGAACCTGCTGCGGGTCTTCCAGGCCATTGCCGACGAGCGCAGCCTGACCCTGGCCGGCAACCGCCTGCACCTGTCGCAGCCGGCGGTGAGCTATGCGCTGGGCCGCTTGCGGCAGATCTTCGACGATCCGCTCTTCATCCGCACCAAGGAGGGAATGCAACCCACCCCGGCTGCGCTGGAACTGGCCAAGCCCATCAATCGCGCCCTGCAGGCGGTGCAGGATGCCTTGCGCTATACCGAACGTTTCGACCCGGCCGCCAGCACCCGGGTCTTTCGCGCCTCCATGACGGACGTGGCGGAAATGATGTTCCTGCCGCAGTTGTGCGAACTGTTGACCGCGCAAGCGCCACATACTCGCCTGCAGGTGGAGCAGGTGCCGCCGGCGCACCTGGAAGAAGCCTTGCGCACCGGCCAGCTCGACTTCGCCTTCGGCAACCTGCCGGCCTTGAAGACGGTGACCTGTCATGAACTGCTGTTTCGCGAAACCTATGTCTGCATGATGCGCAAGCGCCCCGAGTTGCCGGCCCGCACGCAATTGACGCTGGATGAATTCCTGGCGCTGTCGCACGTGCTGGTGGAGTCGGCCGAAAGCAGCCATCACCAGGTCGAGCATTCCTTCCGTACTCTGGGCGTGCAGCGCAAGATCAGCCTGTCGATCCCGCACTTCACGGTGCTGCCGCGCATCCTCGGCAAGTCCGACCTGGTGGCTACCGTGCCGGCGCGCATTGCCAAGCTGTTCCATAGCGAACACCCGGACGTGTTCCTGTCCTACGAACTGCCGGTCAAGCTACCTACCGTGGACATCACCTTGCACTGGCACCAGGCCTTCGACGCCGACGCTGGCAATAGCTGGCTGCGCCAGATCGTCATCGACCTGCTGCAGAGCTACGGCCGCAGTAGCTGAACCCGGTCGTTGAATCTGGACTTGGCTTGAATGCAGAAGGCCCGTCATGCGACGGGCCGTTCTCCCCTGCCAGCGGGAAGGCCACCGGATGTCGGCAGCGGCCCGCCCTTCCTCAAGCGTGTGCTGATTTGCCCAGGTGCCGTGACTCAGAAGCGATGACGCATCCCCAGGCGCACGGCAGTCTGGTTGCCCATCGACGATTGCGCACCACCACCGAAGACCGGGAAGGCGTTGTAGCCCTTGTCGCGGTCATAGACGGCGCCCACATAGAGATCGGTGCGCTTGGAGATCTTGTAGTCGGCCATGGCAATGAAGGCCTGGGCCTTGCCCACGCCCAGGTTGCGGTTCTGGTACTGGTAGGCGGCCGACAGATCCCACAGTGGAGTCAACGCATAGACCGTGCCCAGTTCATAGGTAGTGGCCTTTGCGCTGGTAGCGGTATTCTTGGCCTGGGTCATCACGCCGAAGGGTGTGAAAGCGCCGATCTGGTAGCGCGCACCGATGCCGTAGATGCGGGTCGACGAACTGCCGGTGGCATCCTTGATGTCGGTGTAGGCCAGGCCACTGCTGAAGCCGCCGTTGTCATACTGGCCGGTGGCGCTGATGGTGCGGCTGGCCGTAGTGTTGCCAGCCACTTCGCCGAAGCCATACATGGCGCCGAAGCTGAAGCCGCCGAACTTGATGCTGTTGTACTTGATCGAGTTGTTGGTACGGTCGCCGCCATAGATATGGTCGTTCAAGGCCGTGCCATGCGCCGCATCGGCGTGCAGGCCCCAGGCCAGGGAGCCGGCTGGCGAGAGGGCGCCCATGGCGTACTGCGCGCCGATGTTGGACATGAAGTCATACTGCCGGCCCAGGCTGATCGCGCCCCAGTCCTTGCTGCCCAGGCCGACGAAGGATTGACGGCCGAACAGCAGGCCGCCCTGGCCCAGGCTGCCGTCATCGGCGCCGAATCCGGTTTCCAGGGTGAAGAAGGCATTCATGCCGCCGCCCAGGTCTTCGCTCCCCTTGAAGCCGATGCGGCTGCCCTGGGCGATGCCGCTATCCATGCGCACCAGCGATGCGCCACCGCCGCCGCTCTTGGCAGCATTGGAATAGTAGGTCAGGCCCAGGTCGATCAGGCCATAGATGGAAACACTGCTCTGGGCATGTGCCATTCCCGTGCCGGCCGCGAGCATGGCGGCGACCCATAGTTTCTTCTTCATGTGACAAGGCTCCCTGTGGTGTGGCTGTTGTGTGGTGGTATGAAGGTCGCGCTACCGTATCGCCCGTGGTGGACGCGGCAAGCGGCGCAGCGTGCATGACATGTCGTCATGTGCAGCCATCATAGGAAGCGCATTTGCGCGAGATCAAATTGATGCAGCCGATAGAGGCAATAAGCCGGATTGATGCATGGACTCGAATAGTGATCCGCTCTCGAATCCGGTGCATGAAAGCGCGTTTTGCCGGGACTATCGTGCGCAACTTCACCATGCAAGTGCGCACGATCCCCAATGCGGCGCGCCCGGCGCGGGGAATAAAGGAATCTTTAGTTGTGGCGTTCGGCCAACGGCAGCGTGAAGCAGAAGCGGGTACCACGCGTTTGGCTGGCTGCTGCATCCTTCAGGGCAACTCCTGCTTCATGGATTGCCTCGCCAGGCTGCGCCCAGATATCGCCGCGATGGCGCGCGATGATGTTCTTGCACAGGGCAAGCCCGATGCCATTGCCACTGACCTTGGAAGAAAAGAAGCCGTCGAAGAGTCGTTCGCGGTGCCCGGCATCGATACCGCGCCCTTCATCGGCCACGCTCAACAAGGCATGGTCGCCGGCGCGGCGGGTACTGATGCGCACATGCCGCGCCCCTTCCGGGAAATCCATCATTTCCTCGATGGCATTGAAGGCCAAGTTGAGGATCACCTGGCCGATCAAGACCTTCTCGCAACTGACCACCAGCGGCTCGGCACAGGGCAGGAAGTGCAGATGCGCCTTACCCTCGGCGGCCTTCATCTCGATGAACCAGCGCACGTCTTGCAGTACCGCATTGAGGTCGATGAGGCCTTCGCTTTGCTCCAGCCGCACCACGTATTCGCGCACGCTCTTGATGATGGCCGCGGCGTGATCGACCTGGCGACTGGCACTCTCCAGCCCCCATACGATCTGCCCGGCCTGCTCGCGCAAGGCTTCGCTCTGCTGGAGACGCAATACCGATCCTTCCAGGAAATTGCGGATCGCCGCCAGCGGCTGCGACAGCTCGTGCGCAATGGCGGTCGCCATCTCGCCCATGGCGTTGTGGCGCGCCAGGTATTCCAGCGAGGCCTGGTCGCGGCGGCGCGCTTCCTCGGCTTCGACCTGGTCGGTGATGTCGTGGAAGTGCAGCAGGTGACCCTTGAGGTCGTTCTCAATTTCGATATAGCGACACACTGCATGGTGCCAGCGCACCAGGCCATCCTTGCGCAGGATCTGGTAGCGCAACGGGAAGCTGATCGCATCCGGCAAGGCCAGGGTCAGCAGTTCCAGCAGTTCGTCGCGTGCCTCGGGCAGGCATTGCTCGACGAAATTCTTGGGCGGATTCTGGCCGGGGCGCACGCCTAGCAGCTTGCGTCCGGCATCGCTCAGGTATTCGATGCCGCCATCGGCGCGCAGTACCGCCACGCCTTCGTCGGAGTCCTGCATGAATTCCTTGAGACGGCTCTCCAGTTTCTTCATCTCGCGCCGGATCTGTTCCTCACGCGCAATATCGCGGAACTGCACCATGATGACGTCGCGCTCGCTCAGCGGTACCAGGGTGGCTACCGCCTCCGACAGGATTTCGTCGCCATTCTTGGCGCGGTAGCACCACTCCACCATGTTGCTGCCGTGAAGCACCGCATCGTGCAACCACTTGCGACCGATCTCGCGGCGGTATTCATGCGATTGCCGGCTCATGTCGGGCGCCTTCAAGGGCAGTAGTTCTTCCAGCGTGAATCCCAGCACCTGGCAGGCCGAAGGATTGGCCCAGAGGATGGACTTGGTCTGGGCGTCGTGCAGGATGATGCACATGGGCAGCGCATCCATCATGCGGCGGAAATCATCGAGGCCGAAGCGGATGGCGTCGTCCTCGGGCATTGCGGCGGGTTGTTCTGGCATCGCTATCTCTGTGGTGGAATCCATGCCCTAGGGGTTTTCTTTAGAAAGCTTCTCCTCATCCCCTAAAAAAGCTGCAGCGGTCCCGATTGAACCGGGACCGGTCGCTCCCTACACTCGACTTCATTCTGATGCAAGCCACCTGGAGAATGCAATGTCCGTGATGGAAAACCCGGCCGCCTTGGCCGTCCGTGAAGAGGATGCACTGGTCCCGCTGCTGGCCGAGATCCGCGCGCGTCGCGATGAATTCGCGACCCAGCGCTTCGTGCCCAGGGATTTCATCGCGCAGCTCAAAAAGGTCGGCGTCTATCGCGCCGCCACCCCGCAATGCTTCGGCGGCAGCGGCATGTCGCCCATGGCCTTCCTGCAGTTGATCGAAAAGATCTCGGAAGCCGACGCCTCGGTGGGTTGGGTGGCCAGCTTCGGTTCGGCCTCGGTCTACCTGGGCGCCTTGCCCAAGCAGACCCAGGCCATGCTCTATGCCAAGGGGCCCGACCTCACCTTTGCCGGTGGCCTGTTCCCGATCCAGCCGGCGACCCAGGTCGAGGGCGGCTGGATGGTCAATGGTACCTGGAAGTTCAGCAGTGGCTGCAAGGGCGCTGACATACTGGGCGTAGGCATCGGCGCAGCGGTCCCCGGCCAGGCTGGCTCCAAGCCACGCACCGCAGTGTTGCCGCCGGAGCAGGTCGAGATCATCGACAACTGGGACGTGATGGGCCTGGCCGGGACCGGCAGCCATGACCTGAAGGTCAGCCAGCAATTCGTGCCCGATGAGTGGACCTTCATCCGCGGCGGTGCTGCCACCATCGATGAACCGCTGTATCGCTATCCCACCATCGCCTATGCTGCGCAGGTTCTGGCGGTGGTCAACCTGGGCGTGGGACGGGCGGCCATCGATGAGATCAACCAGATGTCGGGTGGCCGCGTGGCCATCACCGGCGCGCCCAAGCTGGCCGACCGTTCCTATGTGCGCATCGAG
>NZ_BADI01000100.1:0-1151 GCF_000333555.1 Herbaspirillum sp. B65
GGTACCCCCCTGCGGGCGCGGGCGTCGCTGGAATTTACCTCGTACATCGACCCGGCCACGGCGGCACGCCAGGCCGACCAGAAGTCGCCCGACATGACGCATCGCATCGTCATCAGCGAGGGCAACAGCCTGCCGCAGATTGCACAACAGATTTATCGCTCGTCGAATTACTACATTCAAATTGCGCAGGTCAATGACCTGAACAAATTCCGCCAGCTCAAGCCCGGCTCCACCATCATCGTTCCGCCGCTGGTGCAGGGTGTTCCCGCGGCAACCGCAAGCAAAACGGCATAATATGAACAGTCCCGTCATCGGCAGCGTCATCACCTATCAGGTCAAGGCCAATGGAGCAGTGATTCCCGATACCTGCCAGATATTGTCCATCCGGGTCAAGCAGGGAATTAATCGCATTTCCGGCGCCACGCTGGTGATCCTCGACGGCGACCCGGCGCTGGAAGACTTTACCGTCAGCGCTTCCAGTACCTTCGTCCCCGGCAATACGGTAAGCATCGCTGTCGGCTATGACGCAACCAATGTGATCGTGTTCGAGGGCATCGTCATCAAACAGGCGCTGCGGGTGGAAAACGAGCATGGGCCGGTGCTGGAGGTGGAGTGCAAGGACAAGGCCATCCAGATGACGATCGGGCGCAAGAGTTGCGCCTGGAGCAAAAGCAAGGACAGCGATGCGATTTCCGCCCTGATCAGTCAGGCCGGCTTGTCGGCTTCGGTCAGTGCGACCACCACGAACATCCCGGAGCTGGTCCAATACTATGTGAGCGACTGGGACTTCATGCTCAGCCGGGCCGAGGTCAACAGCATGGTGGTCAGCACGATCAACAACAAAGTCAGCGTGTTTGATCCCACGGCCCAGACCAGTCCGGTCATGACGGCCAGCTATGGCAGCAACCTGCTGGCCTTCCATGCCGAGCTCAACGCACTGACGCAACTGGCCAAGGTGACGGCCACCGCCTGGGACTACCAGACTCAGAAACTGATCAATGCCGAAGCCGGCAACAACCTGGCCGGGCCGGGAAACCTGAGCAGCAAGACCTTGGCGGGCGTGGCCAAACTGGATAATTTCACCTTGCAGACGTCGGCGGCGCAAAGCAACGATGAATTGACCTCCTGGGCCAAGGCGCAGATGCTCAAGA
>NZ_BADI01000099.1:0-4899 GCF_000333555.1 Herbaspirillum sp. B65
GGCGACCCGTTGAATAACGCACACGTGCCGTCAGCACCGGTTCGCCCTCGGGGGTGATGCCGACGATCTGCGTTGCGGTGTGATCATTGAGGTCGAACTCTTCGCTGAACGGGCATTGCTGCTCATGCATGTAGACGATGGCGCGCACCAGCATGGCCTTGAAGCGTTCGTCCTCATTTTCGACTACCTTGATGGTGATCGATGGTGCCATGTCATGAACCGCATGTTCGTGGGCGGCGTGACTGGAGTGACGGGAATGGATAGAGTGAATGGTAGAGAGAGACATGATCAGCCCGCCTGCAACAGTTTGGACATGACCGCCAGGTCGTTGGCCTCGTGCAAGGACTCCATTTTTTTCTGGACCGCCTGCGTGGTCATGCCCTTTTCACCGTTCCTGATGGCGGTGGCAGAGATTTTGTCCTTGCGCACAAACGACACCGGATAAATCCAGCCCGATTCATCATAGATGCTGCGCACCCACATGCCGCCCAGGTCGCTGCCATGAATGCCATGCAGCGGCTGGTCGGGATGCAGCCTTTTGATCAGCGACAACACGCGATAGAACCCACCGGCGGCGTACAACTCCGATTGATCCAGCACATGTACCTTGCCGGCCAGGCCCGCTTCGGCGATGGACAGTCGCATCATGTCCAGCCGGGTTTCATATTCATAAAATTTTCTGCCGGTCGGGAAGTAGTTCATGTGCACATCGGCACGCGACGTCTTTTCATAGACACGCATTCCCCGCTCATAGTGGGCGATCCGGATTTCACCGCGGGACAGTGCCTGGGCATGCATTTTGGGGACCGCCGTGCAATGCAGGTAGACCCGCTCCAGGCCGCGCTCGGCAATGGCCTTCTCGATCAGGGCTAGATGTGTGCGATGGATAGGGTTGAAGGTACCGAAAAAAATGCCGACACCACCACGCGGATACACCTTGGCCCGCCAGTCCGACAACATGCCGACGATGAAAAACGCTGTGCCGAAGATCACCCCGAGGCAAACGAACAAAATCTTTGCTGCCGGCAGGCCCAGCGTAGCCAACGCGGTGACGACGATATTGATCGACAAGGCCACCAGCACATTGCGGGTCTTCTCGCCGAATTCACGATTGGCCAGCGCCAAGGCCAGATATTGCATGCCTTGGGACGCGAAGGTGGTCAGCAGCGCCGTTCCGGTGATGCCGCCCATCGACGAGAGATTATCGACCGGCACGATCTGCGCGAAGGACAGGATCGCGAACACGCCCAGGTTGAAGATCAGTTGTGGGACGAAACGTGCCAGGCGCCCCGGGCTCACCATTGCCGTCCGTAAGTTGACGCGTTCTTCCAGCTTGTTGCTCAGTTTCGAGTAATAAGGGATGAAGCCGCCGATGAATACACTCAGCGCAATCAGCCAGGGATTATCGAACACCTGATGGGTCCATCCATAGCTGACATACATCAAAGTACCAATTCCCACCCCTAAATGGACCGACGAGCTATGCAGATGTGAGAGAAATTTCATAGACGGAGACCTTTTCTATTTGTATTGAGAACGATCTGGAATTGAAGGAAAGCATCATTTATCACCCCGGGCGCGCTACGCCGACCGCCCCGACAACATCACGCGCAGCCACGTGTGGACACCGATTATGTGAAAGCCAAGATGACTTCTCAAATGATTATTTGACAGGGTGTTTATGCTTGCAGCGCATAGGCGGTAAACGAGGGGGCGGAGAACAGAAAAGGTGCGCATCACATCACAGCGAGCGGGAGAAGCGGTCAAATCGCGCAAGCAATATGAAGGGTCGTGTGACCGTGTGACAGCCTTCGGGAGGCAATGGAAGGCGGGTCAAATGGAGAGGGGCAACTCTGCGAGCAAATCAACAGTCATGTGCCTGGATTACGTTCTTTATCGCGCTAGCTTCGGTCGAGTCAGACAACACATCGAATTCGTCCTGTCGTCGCAAATCCAACAAAAACGACAATCCGTCAGACGTAATCCCACCTGCCAACGATTAATTTATTCCTTTTTATTCAATGGCTTAGATGAAAATCTTTGCATGGCACGCTCTTTGCTGAACTTCATCTCGCAGCCAGGCACAGACCCGTTCTCCCACCCAGTTTGCCGGAGCCACCATGCCCTCCTCTTCCTTATCGCTACCGATCTACCTGGATTATTCGGCGACCACCCCGGTCGATCCACGGGTTGCTCAAAAGATGATCCCCTATCTGACCGATATTCCGGGTAACCCGGCCAGCCGCTCGCACAGCTTCGGCTGGGCCGCCGAAGCGGCGGTCGAACATGCACGCGAGCAAGTCGCCGCACTGGTCAACGCCGACGTGCGCGAAATCATCTGGACCTCCGGCGCCACCGAGTCCAACAACCTGGCCATCAAGGGCGCCGCTGAATTCCTGCGCAGTAAGGGCCGCCACCTCATCACCATCAAGACCGAACACAAGGCCGTGCTCGACACCATGCGCGAGCTGGAACGACGCGGTTTTGAAGTGACCTATCTGGAGGTCGGCAGCAACGGTCTGCTCGACCTGGCTGCCTTCGAAGCAGCCTTGCGGCCCGATACCATCCTGGCCTCGGTGATGTACGTCAATAACGAAATCGGCGTGATCCAGGATATCGCCGCATTGGGCGACATCTGCCGCGCACGGGGCGTGCTCCTGCACGTGGACGCCGCTCAGGCTACCGGCAAGGTGGCCATCGACCTGGCGCGCCTGAAGGTCGACCTGATGTCGTTCTCGGCCCACAAGACCTATGGCCCCAAGGGCATCGGCGCCTTGTACGTGGGACGCAAGCCGCGCGTTCGGCTGGAAGCGCAGATGCATGGCGGCGGGCATGAACGCGGCCTGCGCTCGGGCACCCTGGCCACTCACCAGATCGTCGGCATGGGTGAAGCCTTCGAACTGGCACGCCTGGCCATGGGCACCGAGAACGAACGCATCCGTATGTTGCGTGACCGCCTGCACGCCGGCTTCGCTGATATCGAGGAATGTTTCGTCAATGGCGACCTGGAGCGTCGCGTGCCGCACAACCTCAATGTCAGTTTCAACTATGTCGAGGGCGAATCGCTGCTCATGGCCATCAAGGATGTGGCGGTGTCCTCCGGGTCGGCCTGCACCTCGGCCAGCCTGGAACCCTCCTATGTCCTGCGCGCACTGGGCCTGTCGGATGAACTGGCGCACAGCTCGATCCGCTTTTCCATCGGCCGCTTCACCACCATCGAGGAGATCGACTTCACCGTGAACGTGATCCGTGAAAAGGTGGGCAAGCTGCGCGCACTCTCGCCTCTGTGGGATATGTACAAGGACGGCATTGACCTCTCCACGGTGCAATGGGCTGCACACTGACAAGGAGCACATCATGGCTTACAGCGACAAACTGATGGACCACTACGAAAACCCGCGCAACGTCGGTAGCTTCGACAAGGACGACACCAGCGTGGCCACCGGCATGGTCGGCGCGCCTGCCTGTGGCGACGTGATGAAGCTGCAGATCAAGGTCGATCACAACGGCATCATCGAAGACGCCAAATTCAAGACCTACGGCTGCGGCTCGGCCATCGCCTCTTCCTCCCTGGTGACCGAATGGCTCAAGGGACGAACCTTGGACCAGGCGCTGGACATCAAGAACACCGCCATCGCCGACGAACTGGCCTTGCCGCCGGTGAAGATCCACTGCTCCATCCTGGCCGAAGATGCCATCAAGGCCGCCGTGGCGGATTACCGCAGCCGGCATGACGCCACGCCCGAGGTCCAGCAGGCGGCCCCTACCCCCAAGCAATACCCGATCTGCGCGCCCATCGTCGACTGAGACGTCACGGCCGGTTCCCATCCCCATTTCCTGGAGGTCCATCATGTCCGATACCGACAGCATCACCGCCGACGCCCCCCTCATCTTTACCGATTCGGCCGTGGCCAAGGTCAGCGAGTTGATCAGCGAAGAAGGCAATACCGAACTCAAGCTGCGCATCTACGTCAGCGGCGGCGGTTGCTCCGGCTTCGAATATGGCTTTGCCTTCGACGATGCCGTCAACGAAGACGACTTTTGCATCGAGCGCAACGGGGTGTCGCTGCTGGTCGATGCCATGAGCATGCAATATCTCAACGGCGCCGAGATCGGCTACGAAGAAGGCCTGGAAGGATCCCGCTTCATCATCAAGAACCCCAATGCCACCACTACCTGTGGCTGCGGCAGTTCATTCTCGGTCTGAGGAGGTAAGGCGATGAGCATCACCCTCACTGAAAACGCCGCGCGCCGCGTACACGCCTTCCTGGCCAAGCGCAGCGCTGTCGGCTTGCGCCTGGCAGTCAAGACCAGCGGCTGCTCCGGCATGGCTTACGCGCTCGAATATGCCGACGTCGCCGAGCCGCAGGATGTGCGCTTCGAAAGCCATGGCGTGACCGTGCTGATCGATCCCAAGAGCCTGCCCTACCTGGATGGCACCGAGCTGGACTTCGTGCGCGAAGGGCTCAACGAAGGCTTCAAGTTCAACAATCCCAACGCCAAGAACCAGTGTGGCTGCGGCGAAAGTTTCGCGGTCTAGACCATGTCCCTGCTCCAGATCGCCGAACCTGGTCGCAGCACAGCGCCCCACCAGCACCGGCTGGCGGTGGGCATCGACCTGGGCACCACCAATTCGCTGGTGGCCACGGTCCAGTCCGGCCAGGCCCGCATCCTGCCGGATGAGGCCGGGCAGGCGCTGCTGCCCTCGGTGGTGCGCTATCTGCCGGCCCCTTCCCTGCAGCCGGCAGACCGGCCACCGGCCGTCGTCGGCCATGCCGCCAAGGCCGCGCAGAGCGATGATCCGCGCAATACCCTGTCCTCCATCAAGCGCCTGATGGGACGTGACCGCGCTGACATCAGCGCAGGCAACAGCGCTGACATGCCCTACGCCTTCATCGA
>NZ_BADI01000098.1:0-4658 GCF_000333555.1 Herbaspirillum sp. B65
GGCGGATTGTCGAGCATGTAGATCGCCTGGAATTCGGCGAAGGAGGTGATTTTCTGTGCCTTGTTGTAGTAGGACTTCCCTTGGTATTGCGCGGTCGGCGTGTAGCCGATGAAGGCAGGAACGGCCGTGGCAATCGGCACCACTGAATTGGGGAAACCATTCAGTTCCTGAATATAGACGCCTGGGGTCGAGTAGTTAGAGGTCATGTCCTTACCATTTCATTCCAATGATGAGAGAAATTAGAAACGTACTCCGGGTGCTTACACGTACACATACATGTCACTAAACACACACTGCTTTCCAGCCACCTGCTTCACACGGAACTGGCCCACCTGCGGCGTCGGCAATCCCTGAATCAAACATCGCTCCACATAGCGCGTCACGCCGGCCGCGGCGACATCCCTGATCGGCAGGCTTTCCATCAGATCGAAAGTGACGGCGGGCAGCTGCGCCAGCGGGAACTGCATGGGGGCTGAACTGAAACTGAGCGCAGCCGCCCCATCGGGTAACTGCGCCGGCACCGCTGCCTGGAAAGACGCTCCCTCACTATTGCCGACATATAATCGTGCACGCGCAGGCGTCGTGTCCTGCGTCACCAGGTAATTCCAGTACAGCCGGCGAGCGGCGAATTCTATGCGGAAGCTGACCGGCTGCGGCGACATGCTGGGCGACGCCGGGCGCAAGTCGGCAGCGAAAATGCTGACAACGGCAATCACATTGTTTTTCTGCACGCTGCGCACGGTCAGATGCGGCTGCATAAGACGGATAGAGGCGTCCTCGCCGACATCGACGTCTTGCGAACTCAGCGCAATTTGCCCTACCCAGTCCATCGGCAAGTCGGTCGCCGCCGCAAACCAAGCGTCATCGGTGCACAGATAGAATTGCAAGGGGGCGCCGTCCAGTTGCCTCGCCAGATAGGCGATAAACTGCCCGACCGGCTGATGGCCTCCCCAGCGCAAACGAAATATGCCTTGCTGTACATGCGGCAGGCATTGATAGCGCCGGATCAAGTCCGCCGTGCCCGGCGCCGGCTCTACGCGGCAATTCTCAAAGAGACCGCTGGCAAAATAAGCGTGCCGCAAGTGTAGGTCAAACAGTACGCCGCTCATGGTTGAACATGGCCGGTCGTATTGGCCACCATCGGCGCAGTCGACTTGATCTGCTCCCCTTGTACTGCCACATGCCGGATCTTGTAAATGATCGACGGCAGATACTTGGCGCCCATCGCCGTCCACAGATTGTGCGTCTTGAGCGAGGGGGAATTTTCGATCTCGAACTTCAGCGCACTGATGCCGGCAGGCAGCGTCGGGCTGTTTTCGCGCGTGAAATGCACATTGTTCTGGAAGAAGGAAATGCTTGCCGTCAGTAATTTCAGTGCTTCGCTGTATGAATCGAAGCAGGCTGAAATCAGGATATCCAGATTGAAGAAAACCGAAGGATTGATGCGACTCAATTGGGTACCGTCTGCCTGCATGCCGCCATAGTATTGTTTGTTGGTTTCATACTCCAGGTTCACCAGAGTGATGACGATCTTGTTTTGATTTTTTGGCGGCATATTGCCGCTGAAGTCGACCACGCCGTTGAGCACGGCGATGCCGGCTTCCTGTTGTGCATGCAAGACCAGATATTGTTCCAATACCTGACGCGTGAACGCCAGCGCTGTGTCGATCATGACATACACCTTTCTTGTTCTGTCTCACGCATGACTCCCCCGATCGCAGCCGAAACGCGCGCACGCATCCACGCCGCAGCCGGCGTGACGCAAGCAAGAGCTGCCTGCGTATGCAACGCGGTCATGAGAAACCTTGCCCTGTCGTTACGCTTGATATCAATACCAACAGGAAACCGGCATGCCCCTGCCTGACGTATGCATCCTGACGCAGCGATGCCCTGCACTGTGCCTCTGCCCGCCTTCTACTGTTGACGGCTCCCCTTGACCCGACACCATCGTGCATCGATACACATGCTGGTGCCGCAGCGCTATGGCGATTATGAGAAAACGAAAATGACTTTTCAAATGACCATTTCGCAGGCTCTGTATGCGCTTCGCGCATACCTGTTCCCGTCCAAAAAAGGGGCCTTGAGAATCTTCAAGTACAATTTCACGGCACGATTGTCTCAGGAGCTGGTACACAGGAGAGTGTTGTTTGGGTGACAACCATCTGAAATCTACCCTCAGGAACATGGATGGGGTTTATTAATAATCAATCTATATATCCCCATTTCCCGAGCAGCCATTCACGTTGGTTGCCACTGCCCACACCCTCCGGGCCCGGCGTAATCATCATCACAGCCTGAACGCTATATGGCTCGTCCTCTTCCTCCCCTTGATCTGCTGGTCAGCTTTGAGGCTGCCGCGCGACTCCTGAGTTTTTCCAAGGCGGGAGCCGAAATCTTCGTCACCCAGTCGGCCATCAGCAGGCAAGTCAAGAAGCTGGAGCAGTCCCTGGATATGGTGCTGTTCGAGCGCCTCCCTCATTCCCTGATGCTGACCGAGCAGGGCCGCATCTTCTATGACACGGTACGCGACTGCATCGACTCGCTGACAGAGACGATCAGCGACCTCAAGCAGCAGAAGTCCGGCGGGCGCCTGAAAGTCTCGACCAATAACTCATTCGCTTCATTGTGGCTGGTTCCCCGCCTGGCCAGCTTTCGGGAAGAGCACCCTGAAATCGAGCTGCATATCAGCGCCGACAATCGCGTCATTGATCTGAAACAGGAGACGGTGGATCTGGCGATACGCTATACCTCACCCAACCGGGTCGCCAATGAAGATCACCTGCGCTTGTCGGGTGAAGAAATCTTCCCCGTCTGCAGCCCGGAATTACTTTCCAGCAACAAGCATCCCTTGAATGCCGTGGAAGACCTGCGCCACTACAAATTGCTGCATTTGGAAGACCCTCAGCATGCCTGGCCCTGGTTGCAGTGGTCGGACTGGTTCGAGCACGTCAACCGTAATGTGCTGGCAGACAATGTCGGTTTTCGTTTCAGCCATATCGACCAGATGATCCAGGCGGCCAGCATGGGCCAGGGTGTTGCGCTGGGCAGCTCGCCGCTGGTCGATTTTCTGCTGGCCAAGGGCGCGTTGGTGGCGCCGCTGAAAGAACGGCGAGTCAGTCCCCGCGCGTTCTTTGCCTGCTACAGTCCGCGTTGTGATGAGTCGGCCAAGGTCTTTGTCAGGTGGATTCAGGAGAAGATGGCCCTGTCCACGCTCTTGCTGGAAGGCAGGTCGGGGTAAGGATATGCAGGCACACCTTGCGCCGGTGCCGCCTGCACTGATGGTCCGTAGCCTTCGCGGCGCAAACGCTGTGCCAGCAGCTGGCCGACCTGGGCCACGGAAGCCATCCGGGTCGGGTTCATATGCGCACGCAGGTCGGTTTCCAGATGCACCAGGCCATCGCTGGAAACCGCCGCGCAGATGTTCATCGCCTGCTGCAACCCTGCCTCATCGCCGATGCCCTTGAAGACCTCTTCCTCACGCGTGCCCAGGATCGGGTCTTGCGGCAGCACCAGGGCCTTGATGGTCGGCCAGCCCATCGTGTCCAGCAATTCACGCGTCTGCGCGGCATTCGGGTCGGCCGGGACGCGGCCTTTGACAAAGCGGGTGGGCAGATCAGTCAGATATTCGATGCAGGAAAAATCCTTTTCCAGGTCGACAAATGCCATCAATTCGGCGTTGGACGCGCCGGGAAACAAGGTTTGCGAAGGACGATACGATCCCTCGCTGGCGACCGCACGCGCGATTCCGGTCGCCAGGCAAGCGCGGCGAGCCTTTTCCAGCGCGGCGTCGAACGCCGTCCCGAGGCGCCGGATATCGCCGGAAAAAGTCCCCAGGGCGTCGGTGTCGTAACCGACCGGCAGCAGCACGCAAAAGCCCAGCGCCGCCAATGACGACGCGAGTACGCGTTCCTTGCCATGCATGGTGGCGATCAAGATCGGCTCGCCATCTTCCGGGCCGGCCACATGTAAAAAAGGAAAAGCGCTTGTCGATGGCCGCTGCCGCTGTAGCAGAAATGGTGTCGAATGCAGTGAATTCATGGGCGTCGTTGGAACCAAAGAATGGAAAGGAACAGCTGCGTGGGCGCTCACGCAACTGCGACAGGCGGACTGATTTCGTCGTCCGTGCGCGAAATCCGGGCAAAAGTGCTCAGGATGGCGACAGCATGTTCATGCATCGACTTTTCGGAAAATGCCTGCGCGGCACGTGCGGCGCAAGCGTCTTCGACCAGCGTGAATTGATGTCCGCGGTGAAATCCTTCAATGATGGTGGACAGGCAGCACATGGTAGTGCCGTACCCGATCACCAGAAATTCATCATCGGCATGGTCTTGTGCAAACTTGGCAAAGGCTGGTGAAGAGAATGCCGAGAACTTGCTCTTGGCTGCAACGTCTTCGCCTTCCAACTGATGGAAGCCCTCCACGAAATGCGAGAACTCCGATGTGCGATTGAAGAGTTCGCCATCCTGCAGATGCTGCACATGCATGATCGGCCACCCTTGCGCGCGGGCATGGTCCAACATGCGCTTGGCATTTTTCAGGGAATGATCGATGCCGGCGATGTGAAAAACGCGTCCGGGCGTGATGTATTCGCGCTGAACATCGATGACGACAAGTGCTTTCATATTGCTTCCTTAGTTGTTAGAACTCATTTCATCAAT
>NZ_BADI01000097.1:0-2192 GCF_000333555.1 Herbaspirillum sp. B65
TGACCGGATACGCTTTCACAAAACTCCAGCTCATGATGCCCCGGCCTTTGAGGTCGAGCAGGTTAAGCGAGATGTTCTTGGCCTGTATGGGTTTTCCCAGCCCGGAATCCAGCGTGGTCTGCACCCAGCGATCNAGATCGGACTGGGCATCGACGATGCCGCGCTTGAGCACCAGGTTGGGGTAACTGGCGGTGCCGGGCAGCCGATACTTGAAGCGGTTTTCACCACCGCTGACGACTTCCTCGATGGCGATTTCCTTGCTCAGTCCAGACGCTGTCTGAAACGCTGCGTCGACGGCGCAACTGTCGCCGTCGACCCTGACGCTGAAATAGAACCCGCTCAGAGGATAGTCGATGCTCATGGTGAAAACCGCCTGTAGAGAAACTGCCTCTTAAAAGACTGCCGCCTGGCTCCGACTTACTTGCCGTTAGTCACGATCAACTGCTCGTGGGCGATTTCCAGCGTATCGACGGCCACCTCATTGCCATCCGATTTCAGGTCGGTGCCGGTGATCTTGGTCGGCCACGCCTGATTCAACTGCCATTGCATGGTGACCTTGCCCGACTCGTCGAGCAGCTTGATGAGAACGGTGCGACGAGTGATGGTGTTCATCTTGATCTCGTCCATCCACTTCCAGAAATTGTTGTCGTTGACGAACACGCCCCGCTTCATGGTGACGTTGCCGTACTTGGCAATGCCGGGCATCTTGATGGTCGAGAACAAGGCGCTGTTGCTATGGCGGTATTCGATGATTTGAACTTCCTTGTCCATCCCCGAGACTTCCTGAAACGCCACGCCCTTGAGTTGCGATCCGAGGTCCACCTCGAACCTGAATTTCGGCATTGGCCAAGTTGAACCTTCGGTCTTACCAGTATCTGTCGGCATAATCAGTCCTTGCGAATAAATGAATGCGTCACGTTTGTCTTAGATGTTTTCACTGGCGGCGCAGGCCTGCCACATCATCCCGATACGGCTTGCTGCTGCTGGAAGGTGATCTCGATGAATTCGGCCGGATGCACCACGGCCACCTTGACCGTGACCCGCATATAGCCGTTCAGGATGTCGTCGGCCGTCATGGTCGAACCGAGGCCGCAACTGACGCTGAAGGCATCCGATGGGCTTGCCCCCTGCAGGCCGCCCTGCTTCCAGACATCGGTCAGGAAGCTGCTGATCATGCTGGTGACGGCGGACCAGGTATTGATGTCATTGGCCTCGAACACATAATTGCGCGCCGCCAGTTTGACCGACTGTTCCAGGTAGGTCATCGTGCGGCGTACCGACACATAGCGCCAGTCCTGGCTGTTGCCGTCGAGCGTGCGCGCGCCCCAGATCAGGATACCCTGGCCGTTGAAGAAGCGAATGGCATTGATGGACTTGCCCGAGACCGCATCCACATTCAGATTGGCCTGTTGCGCATCCGACAGGCGGATCGGCAGGCTGACTGCGCCCACGATGCTGGTGTTGGCCGGGGCGTTCCAGACATCGCTCAGATTATCGTTGACCGTGTAGACGCCTGCCATCGCCCCGCTGGGCGGCAGGATGTTGGCGTACTCCAGCACATGATTGATGATTTGCTGGTAGGTCGGGCTGGCAATGAGCAGTGCCGCCTGCAACTGGCTGTTGCTCATCGGATTGGCCGGCGGCGTCTGGATTGCGCTCAGAATCTGCGCCACGGTGGCATTCGGTGCCGAGGGCGGATTGATGATGTTGCCGAGCTGCTTGATGTCACCGCCAAACAGATTGGTGAAATCAATGTCGGCATTCTGCATGATGGTGGTGCCAATGAACGGATAGTACGTCACGCCATACTTCAATCCATTATTGCCGGTGCTGTTGCGGAAGTTCTGGATGTCATTGGTGTACATCACAGGGTCCGGGTCCATGCCGCCGATCACGTCGAAGATACAGACGACGGTCTGCATTTCTTCTGCCTGCTCCAGAGCGGCCTGCATCAGTGTCGCGTTGTCGGCCGGCGCCAGCAGGGTTGCCTCCGGAAAGATGTACATGGTCGGCTCGACTTCGTTTTTCAGCAAAGCCAGCCCGGCGGTCAGGTCATTGAGCTGCACATTCGGGTTGACCGCGCGCACGCTGGGATCGGTCAGCGAGGTCTTGCTGGGCGGCCCATAAGGGCCGACTGCCACGATGTAGGCATCGCCGCCACCGTTCTGATAGAACAGCTGATGCTGTGTACA
>NZ_BADI01000096.1:0-3350 GCF_000333555.1 Herbaspirillum sp. B65
GCCTGGGTGTCACCCTGATGTCCATCAGCGCACAGGTGAGCGCACAGAGCAAGGCACTGGTCGGCGTGGCCATGCCCACCAAGTCTTCGGCCCGCTGGATCGCCGACGGCAACAACATGGTCAAGGTCTTGAAGGAAAAGGGTTACCAGACCGACCTGCAATACGCGGAAGACGACATCCCCAACCAGCTGTCCCAGATCGAGAACATGCTGACCAAGGGCGCCAAGGTGCTGGTGATCGCCGCCATCGACGGCACCACCCTGACCGACGTGCTGCAGAAGGCCGCCGACAAGGGCGTCAAGGTCATCGCCTATGACCGTCTGATCCGTGGTTCCAAGAACGTCGACTACTACGCCACCTTCGACAACTTCCAGGTCGGCGTGCTGCAAGCGCAGTCGCTGGAAAAGGCCCTGGGCCTGAAGGAAGGTAAGGGTCCGTTCAACATCGAACTGTTCGGCGGCTCCTCGGACGACAACAACGCCTTCTTCTTCTACAACGGCGCCATGTCGGTCCTGAAGCCTTACATCGACAGCGGCAAGCTGGTGGTGCGCTCCAAGCAGATGGGCATGGACAAGGTCGCCACCCTGCGCTGGGATCCGGCCACCGCACAAGCCCGTATGGACAACCTGCTGTCGGCCTTCTACACCAACGCCAAGGTCAACGCCGTGCTGTCCCCGTATGACGGCCTGTCCATCGGTATCCTGTCCTCGCTGCGCGGCGTCGGCTACGGTACCCCGCAGCAGCCCTTCCCGTATGTCTCGGGTCAGGATGCGGAAGTGCCTTCGGTCAAGTCCATCATCCGTGGCGAGCAGTATTCCACCATCTTCAAGGACACCCGCGAACTGGCCAAGGTCACCGTCGGTATGGTCGATGCATTGCTGGGTGGCAAGCAGCCCCAGATCAACGACACCAAGACCTACAACAACGGCGTGAAGGTCGTGCCGTCCTACCTGTTGAAGCCGGTCGTGGTCGACAAGTCGAACTGGAAGGAAATCCTGGTCGGCAGCGGTTACTACACCGAAGCCCAACTGAAGTAAGCATCCTCCTGGTGTAATACGCGGGCGCCCGGCATCTTCGATGTCGGCGCTGCCCGCAGTACCATCGCAGCACCCAACAAAAACAACAAAGCAAGAAAAGCGCAAGAAGAACAGCATGGTCCCGCTCTGTGCGGGACTAATTCTTTCAGCATTTGCGCTTGCACCTGTGCAACGCAAACGAGACAGACAAGTCCGGCTACGTCATCCACGCAAGACCGGCAAAAGAGAGGTCAGCATCATGAGCAACATTCTGGAAATGCGCGGCATCGAGAAGAGCTTCCCGGGTGTGAAGGCGTTGAACAACGTCAACCTGGCAGTGCGCGAAGGCGAGATCCATGCCATCGTCGGCGAGAACGGCGCTGGCAAGTCCACGCTGATGAAGGTGCTGTCGGGGGTCTACCCGCACGGTTCCTATTCCGGTGACATCGTCTACAAGGGTGAGGTGCGTGCCTTCAAGGATATTCGCGACAGCGAACACCTGGGCATCATCATCATCCACCAGGAGCTGGCGCTGGTGCCGCTGCTGTCGGTGATGGAAAACCTGTTCCTGGGCAATGAGCAAGCCCGTGGCGGCGTGATCGACTGGGAACAATCCTATGTGCGTGCCAAGGAACTGCTGGCCAAGGTCGGCTTGAAGGAGTCGCCGCAGGCGCTGGTGGGCGATCTGGGCGTGGGCAAGCAGCAACTGATCGAAATCGCCAAGGCGCTCTCCAAGGAAGTCAAGCTGCTGATCCTGGATGAGCCGACCGCCAGCCTCAATGAAAGCGACTCCGATGCCCTGCTGGAACTGCTGCTGGAGTTGAAGCGCCAGGGCATTGCCTCGATCCTGATCTCGCACAAGCTCAACGAAATTTCCAAGGTGGCCGATTCCATCACCGTGCTGCGCGACGGCACCACGGTCGATACCTTCGACTGCCGCGCTGAACCGATCAGCGAAGACCGCATCATCCAGCATATGGTGGGCCGCGAAATGGCCGACCGCTATCCGCAGCGTGATCCGCAGATCGGCGAGGTCATCTTTGAAGTGCGCGACTGGCGCGTACACCACCCGCTGCACTCGGATCGCCTGGCCATCAAGGACGTCAACATGACCGTGCGCGCCGGCGAGATCGTCGGTATTGCCGGCTTGATGGGCGCGGGCCGCACCGAACTGGCCAAGAGCATCTTCGGCCGTGCCTATGGCAAGAAGATCACCGGCCAAGCCTTCCTGCATGGCAAGGAGGTGGACCTGTCCACCATCGAGAAGGCCATCGCCAAAGGCATCGCCTACGTTACCGAAGACCGCAAGGGCGACGGCCTGGTGCTGGAAGAAGACATCAAGAAGAACATCTCGCTGGCCAATCTGGGCGGCGTCTCCGAACGCACCGTCATCGACGAGGCGCGCGAGTACAAGATCGCTGCCGACTTCAAGCAGCAGATGCGCATCCGCTGTTCCAGCGTGCTGCAGAAGGTGGTCAACCTCTCTGGCGGCAATCAGCAAAAGGTGGTGCTGTCGAAGTGGCTGTTCTCGCAGCCGGAAGTGCTGATCCTGGACGAACCCACGCGCGGCATCGACGTCGGTGCCAAGTTCGAGATCTACAACATCATCAGCAAGCTGGCCGCCGAAGGCAAGTGCATCATCATGATCTCTTCGGAAATGCCGGAACTGCTGGGCATGTGCGACCGTATCTATGTGATGAACGAAGGCCAGTTCGTGGGCCATCTGCCCAAGGCTGAAGCGACCCAGGAAAGCATCATGCGCGCCATCATGCGCAACAAGCGCATCGATGATCCCGGCCTGTCCAAGGCGGCCTGAAGCTGGACGCAAACACGCAAACCATCAAGCCGGAGCCAAACCGGTAGCCACCCATAAAGTCCATCAAGACCAGAGAGCAGCAGAGGAGCAAAACAATGGAAAGCATTGACATGAGCAAGAAACCGGCCGTCGCCAGCGGCGCCGCCGAAAAGAAGGATTACGGCAGCTTCCTGAAGAACAACATGCGCGAATACGGCATGTTGATGTCGCTGGTGGCCATCATGGCCTTCTTCCAGATCATGACCGACGGCACGCTCATGCGTCCGCTGAACCTGACCAACCTGGTGCTGCAGAACAGCTACATCGTCATCATGGCCCTGGGCATGTTGATGGTGATCGTGGCCGGCCACATCGACTTGTCGGTGGGGTCGGTGGTGGGCCTGATCGGCGCGCTGGCGGCGGTGTTGATGGTCGATTATGGCTGGGGCTTCGTGCCGGCTTCCATCGTCTGCCTGATTGCGGGCGGCTGATCGGCGCGGCGCAGGTTACTGGATCGCTACTTCAAGATCCGTCTTCAT
>NZ_BADI01000095.1:0-1735 GCF_000333555.1 Herbaspirillum sp. B65
TTCTTGCCCAGGCGACGCAGCAGCGCAGAGTCGCTTTCATGGGTCTGGTCCAGATGCTTGATGCCGATGCCGCGCAGGCTGGCCGAGATGCCGGATGCCAGGCCATTGCCGGCAGCGATGGCATCCACCACTGCGCCAAGCGTGGTCTCATGGAAACTGCGGTCGCGCTGCTGACGGAATGCGTCGATCATGCTGGCCGACCTGGCGCGAATGGTAA
Source organism: Herbaspirillum sp. B65 (assembly GCF_000333555.1). Taxonomy (NCBI): domain Bacteria; kingdom Pseudomonadati; phylum Pseudomonadota; class Betaproteobacteria; order Burkholderiales; family Oxalobacteraceae; genus Herbaspirillum; species Herbaspirillum sp. B65. The sequence goes on from NZ_BADI01000095.1 coordinate 218, forward strand.
GCCGATCTGGCGCGCCGCTGTGCTCCACCTCAGAAACCACGAATGCGCCCTTGTCAACCAATGGGGAGCCCAGCCAGCCCAGCGCAAATTGCAGCTTGGCACCTTTGGGCGGGATCTTCAGCTTGCCGTCGCTATCGTCCAGCTCGATATCCAACTGGTCCGCTTCATCACCCCGGCACTCGCGCAGGGTGATGCTGATAAGCCGGTCGGAGACCGGGCGACTAATGTCCTTTTCTTCGATGACGATGCGGAATGCCGGTGCGGTGATGGTCATTGTCCGAGTCCCCCGATCTTGCCGGCGACAGAACCGGCCGCACCGCTCACGGCGCCAGACGCATTGCTGATAGCGCCCTTGGCGCCACTCACCGCCCCAGCCACACCACCGACCTTCCCGACAATCGCTCCGGCAGCACTGGTCACGCCACCGATTGCACTACCCACCACATTGCGCGCCTTGTCGGCGATGCTATTGGTGATGCCGTCGATATTGACCATATTGCGCAGGTCGGAGATATCACCCAGGCCCAGCGCTGACAGCACGCTATCGTCGGTGCGCTTGAGTTTGATGGTGAACTCGATGCGCTTGGCATCGCCATCCCCGTCCAGCACCGTGCGGCCTTCGTCCATGCTCTCGATGACATAGGAGCCATAAATACGGCCGGTGCCCTGGATCAGGAACCAGCTTTTGCCGGTGTCGGCCATCAGGCGCAGGGCATCGAGCGAGAACGCGCTACCGGTCAGCTCAGGTGCAATCCAGCCCGACAAGGTGATGGCGTCATCGCCCTTGCCGGTGAATTGCGCCGCATCGCGCCGGCCCACGCGCGAATTGCTGGCGAACTTCCATTGCGTCTGCCGTTGTAGTTCCTGGTAGGCGAGCGTGGGCAGGCTGAAGACGAACATTCCCAAGACCATCATCATGATGTGATTCCTTAATCCCAATCGGCGAGGTTCGAACGCTGGCGCGATGCTTTCATGCGGTCTCGGCGGTCTAGCTCGGCGGCTACCGCCCGAGCGATAGCTTGCTCATCCATGCCGGGCGCCGGCTGGATGATGATCTGCACTGTGTCGCCCTGGTAGACGACTGGTTGCGCGCTGCTGCCACTGATAGGCGGACGACTATCAAAAGCCATCGCCGGCGCGCTGCCGGCACCGATAGCCACGGCGGCGCCAGCACTGGCCAGCTTGCCGGCAAGGCTGCTGACGGTGGACAGCGGGCCATCCTGGCCACGATTGAGCCCCACGGCCAGGCCCTGCATGGTGTAGTCGCCCAGCTCGGCAAAGACGCGGCTAGGGCTATGGATGTCCAGCTTTTCCTTGAACCAGCCAATGACGCTGGCACCCGCACCCAACACGGCATCCTTCACGGCACCAATGCCGCTGGTGATGCCGTTGACCAGGCCGCGCAGCATCATGGCGCCGAACTCGGTAAATTTTGCTGGCAGCTCGATGCCGAACCAGCCCAGCACGCCCGCGAAAGCCTGGTAGAACAACCCTGCTGGTGAACAGTTCACGATCAGC
>NZ_BADI01000094.1:0-1370 GCF_000333555.1 Herbaspirillum sp. B65
GATTTTCTGCTCATAGCACGTTGAAGCTCTCTTTTAAACACCTCGTCAAAATGACGTCGATTCGCTAATTGGGTTAGGTCGTCGGTAATGCTCAGCAAATAGATTTGCTTGTTCAGTGCGAGCAGTGAGGCTTCAGTACGCTTCCTTTCAGAGATATTTCGAACGATAGAGCAATTGAATTTTTTTCCTTCAAATTGAACTAGGCTTGCGTTCACTTCAATTGGAATAATCTGTCCAGATTTGTTCCTGTTGGTCGTTTCCAAACAAACGGACCGCTTTATCTCAAGCTCCTTCCAATGATCCTTCCAGCGTACCTCGTCAAAGTCTGGATCAATATCACAGACTCTCAATTGTCCTAGCTCTTGAGATGTGTAGCCTAAAAACTCTGTGGCAGCCTTATTGACGAATACGTAATATCCGTCTTCGTCGAGCCAAATAATCATGTCGCTCACTGCGTCAATTGAATATAACGCTAGCTCGGCCCCAAGTTCCGGTAATGTCGATCTCATTTGCTTATACGCCTTGATGCCTCTGCAATGCTGCTGAGAAAATATTGGTAGTCGACATTCTATTTAATTTCTTTGAGGCATCCTTCGCCCCCAAACAGCGGCATAAATGGGGGAGAAGGTACGTTTTGAGTACAGAGTAGATATGATATATCAGTGACAATGAGACCTTTCTAGTCTGCACTGTTCTCCCTAATAATCTCACGAACCTCCTTAATTTTGACCCATTCCAGAGCAGCGGCGCGCTTGGCAGTCTGCTTGGTGGCATAGGTTTGCTTCAACGTCTTCGCATTATCGGCCTTGCCCGCCAGCTCGGTGCCTTTATTGTTTTTTGATTTCGCTCTGTCGAGCCAATTGGCCTTCACACCAGTGATGCCTTCCTCGGGATCATGCTCTAGCTCCCGCTCGGTTTCGGCCGGCTCAGATTTGATTTCGAACTCGATGCGCGTAGTAAAACCGCTGCCGCTGATCGAGTGCGTTACCGTTTTCGATAGCCATTCTGTCGCATCGATGTCCGCCTTGAATCCGGTGACCATCACAGGTGACTGCGGCATGATGTTGGCATCCCCCAGGGCAAGCTGCATCTCGAAGGTGGCCAAGCCGCGCTCAATGCGCTGCCACTCGGCCACAGCAGCAGTACGCGCATCAGCCTCATTCGCAAAGGTGGTGCGCAGGCGCTTGCTGTTGCCAGCCTGGCCGGCGACGACACTGCGCCGCCGTCCGTATTTCTCATCCATCCAGAAAGCGCGCACGCCGCTATAAGCATCCGACTCTGAGCTGTGATAACGGTGCTGGTCACCCAGCCCACGCACCACCTTGACTACCGGCAGCGGCTTTCCGCTTGCCGTGCGACCTTCGTTGATC
>NZ_BADI01000093.1:0-3000 GCF_000333555.1 Herbaspirillum sp. B65
GCGCCTTGCTATCCCGCCCATGATCCGCGCTTTCCGGTCGATGACGGCTGGCGCACGCTGGCGCGCGAGCTGCGCGAGGAGCTGGAGCGCAGCTACACCGAGCCGGTCATTCTGGTGGGGCATTCCATGGGCGGCATCCTGGCGCTGATGGCCGCGCGCAAGCGGCCGCACCTGGTGCGCTGCGTGGTGCTGCTGGATTCGCCCATCGTGGCGGGTTGGCGGGCGCAGGTGTTGCGCCTGGCCAAATGGTTCAAGTATGAAAGCCGCCACTCGCCTTCGGTGGCTTCAGCGCGCCGCCGCGACCAGTGGCCCGACATGGAGGCGGCCTACCAGCACTATGCCGCCAAGGCGCTCTTTGCCGCCTGGCCGCAGCAGGTCTTGCGCGACTACCTGCAGCATGGGCTGGTGCCGCAGCCGGGTGGTGGCGTGCGACTGCGCTTTTCGCGCGAGACCGAGACCGCCGTCTACCGCACCCTCCCGCATCACCTGGGGCCGCTGGTGCGCCGGCCCTATCCGCTGCCGATCGGCTTTGTCGGCGGGATCGATTCGGTGGAGTGCCGCATGGCCGGCCTGGAGGCCACGCGCCGGCTGGTGGGGGCGCATTTTCGCCAGATCGCCGGCGGCCACCTGTTCCCGATGGAGTCGCCCGTGCAAGCGGCGCAGGCTACCCACGCGATGATAGGCGAGCTGTTGCAGGGGAGGGCGCAGCACGGCCAATAGCGCCGGGCTGAACCAATCTGCCGGGGCGATGGTCAAGAAGGCAGTCCCCCGGGCGTGCATGTTTTCTTGCTGCAAGTTTGGTGAAGTAGAGACACTAATCGCAGACGGTCTTAAAAAACGAGCGCATTTTGGGGTATAATTTGAATTTCCCGCATGTGCCGTTCGGCACTCATCTGTAATGACCAAGTTTGTATTTGTCACTGGCGGCGTCGTGTCTTCCCTCGGTAAAGGGATTGCCGCCGCGTCCCTGGCTGCGATCCTCGAATCGCGCGGCCTCAAAGTCACCCTCCTCAAGCTCGATCCCTACATCAACGTCGACCCCGGCACGATGAGCCCGTTGCAGCACGGTGAAGTGTTCGTCACCGACGACGGCGCCGAGACCGACCTCGACCTGGGGCACTACGAGCGTTTCATCTCGGCCAAGATGAAGAAGGTGAACAATTTCACCACCGGCCAAGTGTATGAATCGGTGATCCGCAAGGAACGTCGTGGCGAATACCTGGGCAAGACCGTCCAGGTCATCCCGCACATCACTAACGAGATCCAGGAATTCATCCACCGTGGCGCCGAAGGTTTCGACGTGGCGCTGGTGGAAATCGGCGGCACCGTCGGTGACATCGAGTCGCTGCCCTTCCTGGAAGCGGCGCGCCAATTGAGCCTGCGCTCGGGTCGCAACGCCACCGCCTTCGTGCACCTGACTCTGGTTCCCTTCCTGGCCTCGGCCGGCGAATTGAAGACCAAGCCCACCCAGCACAGCGTGCAGAAGCTGCGCGAGATCGGTATCTCGCCCGACGCGCTGCTGTGCCGTGCCGACCGCCGCATCCCCGACGATGAACGCGACAAGATCTCGCTGTTCTCCAACGTCGCTGCCGACGCCGTCATCTCGGTCTGGGATGCCGACACCATCTACAAGATTCCGCAGATGCTGCACGACCAGGGTCTGGACACCATCATCTGCGAAAAGCTGGGCCTGTCGCCCAAGCCGGCTGACCTGTCGATGTGGGACAAGCTGATCGATGCGCAAAACAATCCTTCGCACGAAGTCACCATCGGCATGGTCGGCAAGTATGTCGACCTGACCGAGTCCTACAAGTCTCTCACCGAAGCGCTGCGTCACGCCGGCATCCACACCGGCAGCCGCGTCAATATCGAATACCTGGATTCGGAAGAGATCGAAGCCAACGGTACCGACACCCTGCGCAAGTACGACGCCATCCTGGTGCCGGGCGGCTTCGGCAAGCGCGGCGTGGAAGGCAAGATCGCTGCAGCCCGCTATGCCCGCGAAAACAAGGTGCCTTACCTGGGCATCTGCCTGGGGATGCAAGTGGCACTGCTGGAATACGCCCGCAACAAGGCCGGCCTGACCAAGGCCAACTCGACCGAGTTCGATCCCGATACCGAGCAACCGGTGGTGGCCCTGATCGACGAATGGCAGAACCATGACGGCAAGGTCGAGCGTCGCGATGCCAATTCCGACCTGGGCGGCACCATGCGCCTGGGCGCGCAGACCTGCGCCGTCAAGCCGGGTACCCTGGCCGCCGAAATCTATGGCGACAGCGTGACCGAACGTCACCGCCATCGCTATGAAGCCAACAACTTCTACCTTGGCCGCGTGGAAGAGGCGGGCATGGTCGTCTCGGCCCGTACCCCGAGCGAAGACCTGTGCGAAATCATGGAGTTGCCGCGCACCGGCGAGAACGCTCACCCGTTCTACATCGGCGTGCAGTATCACCCGGAGTTCAAGTCCACTCCGCGTGACGGCCATCCGCTGTTCATTTCGTACATCCGCGCGGCGCTGGCGCATCACGCGGCGTCGAAGGGCCAGGCATAAGTTGCCGGCCTGATGCGTGAAACGGCTGCCGTCGGGCGGCCGTTTCAACATGGGCGCCCCGGCCACCGGGCCTGCACCCGCCACCAATTTTTAAAACCTCGATGGAGATCTGGAATGAGTGCAATCGTTGATATTATCGGCCGCGAAGTGATCGACTCGCGTGGCAATCCCACCGTGGAATGCGACGTGCTGCTGGAGTCCGGCGTGCTGGGTCGCGCTGCCGTGCCTTCGGGCGCATCCACCGGTTCGCGCGAAGCGATCGAACTGCGTGACGGTGACAAGAGCCGCTACTTCGGCAAGGGCGTGCTGCAAGCCTGCGAAAACATCAACACCGAGATCTCGGAAGCCATCATGGGCCTGGACGCCAATGAGCAAGCCTTCCTGGGACGCACCCTGATCGACCTGGACGGCACCGAGAAACAGAGCCGCCTGGGCGCCAACGCCATGCT
>NZ_BADI01000092.1:0-2201 GCF_000333555.1 Herbaspirillum sp. B65
TTTCCCAGTTGCGCCGCGCAGGGTGTTGCCGGTGATGGTGTAGTTCTTGCCCTCGGGCTCGCTGATGTCCAGCGGCTTGGGCGGCGGCACCAGGGCGCGACCGCTGCCATCGTAGCCGGTGGGCTTCATCGGTACCGGGATAACCCCATTGTCTTCGATCTTGATGACCTTCTTCTGCACCAGATCGACCACCGCCACCAGGTTCTCGATGGGATGCGCCCAGTAGTTGCCATCGCCCACGTCCAGGTAGCTGACCACCTTGAGCAGGCGGCTGTCTTCCTGCAAGGCATCCTTGCCGCCGAAGTAACCCACCGTCAAGGGCGTGGCCACCACCTTCTTGATGTCGGTGATGCCGCGCTTGGCGAGGGCCTGGGCATATTCCGGGCTGGCTTCCATGGCGTTCTGCACCGTGGCGAAATCATCCACCAGCACCATGCCATGCACGCCGGCCTTGGGTTCCCAACGCTCCACGGTGCGGTGCTTGAGATCGACCGTGCCTTCGATGACCTGGCTGCCATCGAGCAGGGTGAAGTCGGCACGACGCTGGAAGACCTGCTTGCGATCACCCATGGCGAATTTCCAGACCTGTTCCTTGGGCGGCTCGGCCAGGGTGATTTCGGTGAAACGGTAATTGGGCTGGAAATGTCCGCTGGCCTTGAGCACGGCAACCGTCTCATTGATTTCGTCGGCACTCAAGGGGTTCAGCGGATGCGGGACGGCCTCGATCTGGAAGGTCTTGTCCAGGCTGGGGGCGAACACGGTATTGATGAATTCGTCGGAGACATAAGGCTGGCCGCCCTTCATCACCAACGGCACCGGCAAGGCCACGCTCTGGCCATTGACCAGGGCGCTCTTGGCCAGCGGCTTGACGCGCACGGTGACGCTGTTGCGGGTGATGGTCCACAGACCTGCATAGTCATCCCAGCGCACCGTGGCGCCAAAATCTTCCATGGCCTTCTTGAGCGGCAACATGTGGGCCGCCGCGCCGTGGGCGGCAGCCGGGGGAGCGACCAGCAAGGCGGAGGACAGGCCGGCAGCGGCCAGTGCAGAAAGCAGGCAAGAGCGAAGGAGTGGTTTCATGATCGGTCAACGAGGCGATGGAGAATGGTTGTGCGGCCGATTATTGCGTGGCCACCGAGCAGGGGCGTAGCCCGTTTTGGCAAACTTGAACCGGCAACAAGGGGGCGGCAGCAAGGACCGCAAGCGCCCGCTTGCCGAAACTGGATAGTGCGCCACGCGCACGCCGACGCCTTCTTCACCCAAGCCGCTGAGCAGGGCCATTGGCGCCCTGTACCTGCACGCAAGAGTGCCGCCTACCTTCATCAACGCGCCTTGCCGAATCTGGACAGGGAACCAAACAAGAATCCCAAATGTCTGTAAACTAGACGAAACTGTCTAGTTTTTAAAAACCTTCTGCCCCGTGGTTTCCTGCCCGACGCCACGCCAGGTTATCTCCTTGGAGCCCCATGCCACGCGCCACCACCGATATCGCCTCGCCAGCCGTGCAGGCCAGGGGCCAAGCGCGCATCGATGCCATCCTGGCCGCCACTGCCGAGATGATTGCCGAAGAAGGCGTCAGCGCCGTGACCATGCACCTGGTCGCCAAGCGCGCCCGCACCTCGGTGGGGTCGATGTATCACTTCTTCCCGGACCGGGAGAGTCTGCTGACGGCCCTGATCCAGGGGCATTCAGCGGCCATGCGGCAGATCAACCAGCAGCTCAAGGCGATCCCCGCTCGGGAATGGCAGCAGTTGTCAGCCGATGAGGCCATCACCCGCCTGGTCACGCCCTATGTGCAATACATCGATGCCCATCCCGATTTCCTCGATGTCACGCACGGCCGCGCCACCCGGGAAGACGATGCCGATTTCATGCTCACCGTGCGGCACGTGCTCAAGGCGCGTCTGCCGGGGCTGGCAAGCAAGCAGCGCGAGGACTACGTGGCCGTGATCCACGCCATTGCGGCGGGAGGGATGCATATCGGCTACCAGAACAGCCCGCAACGCGCCCCGCTCTTTCTACGCGAGGTGCCACGCGTACTGGCGGCCTACCTGGCCCAGATCGAACACTTGCACAGCCAAGCCCGCTAGGCGCGCTTCACGTGCCCCGACACTTGTCACCGAAAAGGAAATCAAGCATGGATGCCAGCAACACCAACCCACATATCGTCATCGTGGCGGCGGCGTCGCCGACGGAAATGC
>NZ_BADI01000091.1:0-2628 GCF_000333555.1 Herbaspirillum sp. B65
CGGGGAGCGCCGTCCTTCGGGATAGAGCAGGTGGATCGGCAAGGGCGGCTCTTCGAATTCGCGCAAGACCCGTTGCAGTCGGCCCTCCCGCAAGTCGTCCGCAACCTGGTAGGCCAGCACCCGCGTCATGCCCCAGCCATTGCGGGCGGTGGCGATGCAGGCTTGATTGGTATTGGTCTGCAAAGCCGCTTCCACCAGCACGCGCTGGCCGTCGGCAAAGCGCCATTCGGGCGAGGCCCAGGCACTGGTGGAGGTGACGATGCGATGCTGCTTGAGTTCCGTGGGCGAGGCTGGCACCCCATGCCGCTCCAGGTAGTCAGGCGCAGCGCAGATCACCCGGCTGACCGAACCGACCTGGATAGCCGTGAAGCCGGAGTCCGGCAAATGCCCGATGCGTACCGCCACATCCATGCCTTCCTCGACAATGTTGACGGGACGGTCGATGAAGAAGGTGCGGGCGCGCATCTCGGGATACAGGTCCAGGTATTCGGTGACGATGGGCAGCACGTGCAGCTGTCCGAACATGAAAGCGGCCGTCACCGACAGCGTACCCGCGGGCCGGGCATAGTGACCGGCGGCAGCCGCTTCGGCTTCGGCGATCTCACCCAGGATGCGACGGCAATCCTCCAGGTAGCGCGCACCGGCTTCGGTGGTCTTGACCGAGCGCGTGGTGCGCACCAGCAAACGCGCCCCAACCAGTTCTTCCAGCGCCGCCACGGTGCGGGTCACCACCGGTGCGCTCAATTGCATCTGGCGCGCAGCCCTGGCGAAACTGGCGGTTTCCGCGACATGAACGAAAATTCGCATCGCCAGCCATCGGTCCATGTGCTTGCCTTCCTGGATATGTCTAAGAGTGAAGCATTATGCCTGCTGCCAGTCTCCGGTGGCCACCACATAGGGCGACCAGGGCTGGGCCTGCAACTGCCAGCGCAGGGCCAGGGCTGCCGGACGACGCACGATGCGCTGCGGGCGGAAGTTCCACAGGCGCTGGGCACCCTGGAAGGCGGCAATCTCGGGCGAGTCCAGGATCACCTCGGCCTGCCCCGTCATCTGCAACAGCTCGCCCGTGACAAAATCGACGAACAGCAAACCCGCACGGCCATTGAGGACCATGTTGCCCAGCGTGGAAAAGAACAGGTTGCCATCGAAGTCAGGCACGGTCAGCACACCCGCCTGATCCACCCGCACGAAACCGGGCTTGCCGCCGCGATGCGAGACATCGACCTGGCGCCCGCTTTCCAGGTCGGCATAGGTGGCCACGAAGAAGGTATCAGCCTGACCGATCAGGTGGCGTGCAGCATCGTCCAGGCGCTCCAGTGGCTGGGCCTGTTCAGCAGGGAACTGGCCCGGTTCATGCACAAAGGAAAAATCGCGCAACTGGATGTAGCGCGGGCAATTGCCAAAGCTTTGCCCGACCTCGACCCGCCAGCCATCTGCCAGCGACGTCAGCACACCATTCATGCGATTGCGGCGGCGCGTATGCATTTCGATACCCAACAGTCCCACTGACGCGCCCTCCACCATGCCGGCCCCGGCAGGGTCCTGCTGTGCTGGCCGCGCCAGCATGTCCAGCGCGGTGGGGCTGGGTGCAGCGATAAACCCGGGCCGTCCTTCCAGCAGCGTAGCCCAGGCATCGCCGGCCGCATCGACACTACCCACGACGATGAAGGGCAGTTGGGCGTAGAAGGCGCGATGTTGCTCGGGCATGAAGTCGCGCACCACACGGGCGCCGACCAGCTCCATCTTGTCGGCCACGCCCAGTTGCTGTTGCAGCATTTTCTCGCCAGCGTGCCAGGTCGGCGCATTCGGGGAAGTATTCATGGCTGGTCTCTCACAAGAGGGAGGCTCAATCACCAGTTGAGGCCGTCAAGCCTTGACGGCATTCAGACCGACCGGAGTCTGCGCAAAGGCGACGAACCCTGGCAAGGCCTGGATACGTTGCAGCAGGCGCTGCACGGCCGGGTAAGCACTCAGATCGACGTTACCCTCGGGCGCGCTGGCCAGATAGCTGTAGACCGCTACGTCGGCGATAGTGGGATGGTCGGCGGCCAGCCAGTCGCGCTGCGCCAGGTGCTGCTCCATGCGGCCCAGCAGCAGGTGGGCGCGCTGGATCACCTCTTGCGGGTTGAAAGCTGCGCCAAACAACGTGACCAGGCGTGCAGCGCCGGGGCCGAAGGCGATCTCGCCGGCGGCCACCGACAACCAGCGCTGCACGGCAGCTGCGCCCTGGGCATCCTCGGGCAGCCAGTCGCGACGACCCGCCTTCTTGGCCAGGTAGACCAGGATGGCGTTGGAGTCGGCAACGACCACGCCATCGTCTTCCAGCACCGGCACCTGACCGAAGGGATTGAGGGCGAGAAATGCTGGCTGCTTGTGCTGGCCCGCCATCAGGTCGACTTCGACCAGCTCGGCTTGCAGCCCCAGCAGCGAAGCGAACAGAACGACCCGGTGGGCGTGGCCGGACAGAGGGTGATGGTGGATTTTCATGAAATGGCTCCTGATGGGTGGACTCGGCCAGGACTGCTTCCCTGGACGTGACGCCAGTGTGGTGCCNAGCGCTGGCGAAGAAGATCCGCACAGTGGGTACTTCTTTATTGCTCANNGGAGAAAATATGCCCATATGCAAAG
>NZ_BADI01000090.1:0-1788 GCF_000333555.1 Herbaspirillum sp. B65
TCGCCGATGTGGGTCTGCGCCAGTTGCTTGACCTTGCGGCTGGGACGCGACTGGTCCAGCCACAGCCCGATCAGGTCACTCACCTGCGCCATGGAAAAGCCCAACTGGCGCGCCTGCCGCACGAAGCGCAAGAGATGCACGTCGCGCTGGCCATAGACGCGGTAGCCGGCATCGGTACGGCCGGCCTTGGGGATCAGGCCGGTTTCTTCATAATGGCGGATCATCTTGGCCGAGACGCCCGAGGCGCTGGCGGCTTCACCGATATTCATGTTCACTCCTGGGTGGTTGCGCCCTGGCGCGGTTGCCAGCGGCGCAGCAGCAGGGCATTGCTGACGACGCTGACGCTGGAGAAGGCCATGGCGGCGCTGGCCAGCATGGGATTGAGCAGGCCGAAGGCGGCCAGCGGGATGCCGACCAGGTTGTAGATGAAGGCCCAGAACAGGTTCTGGCGGATCTTGCTATAGGTGCGGCGCGAGATGTCGATGGCATCGGCCGCCAGCCCGGGGTCGCCATGCATCAAGGTCACGCCGGCCGCCTGCATGGCCACATCGGTGCCGGTCGACATGGCGATGCCCACATCGGCAGCGGCCAGGGCGGGGGCGTCATTGATGCCGTCGCCCACCATCGCTACCACGCGCGCGCCGTTCTCGCGCAGGGCGGTCACGGCCTGGGCCTTGTCCGCCGGCAGCACTTCGGCGCGCACGTCCTGGATGCCCAGTTCGGCTGCTACCTGCTGTGCCGCCCCGCGATTGTCGCCACTGAGCATGGCGGTGCGAATGCCCAGCGCGTGCAAGGTGGCGATGGCGGCCTTGGCGCCCGGCTTGAGCTGGTCGCCAAAGGCCAGCAGGCCCAGCACGACCAGGCCTTGCGCCTGGCGCTCGGCCAGCCAGGACAGCGTGCGGCCCTGGGCCTGCAATTGTTCGGCGCGCGCTTGCAAAGCCGGGCAGTGGGCCTGCCATTGCTGCATCCAGCGGCTGCTGCCCAGGAGCAGGTGGCGCCCGCCCACCTCGCCTTCGATCCCCAGCCCGGCGACGCTCTGCACGTTCTGCGCCTGCCAGGCAGGCAGATCGGGGCGCGCCTGGGCGGCTTCCAGCACGGCGCGACCCAACGGGTGTTCACTGCGTGCCTGCAACGCGGCGGCCAGGGCCAGCAGTTCATCCTGGGGCGTGCTATCGGCTGCTTCCAGCTCCGTCAGGCGCGGCCGACCGACGGTGAGCGTGCCGGTCTTGTCGAAGGCGATCACCTCCACCCGATGCGCGATTTCCAGCGCCTGGGCATCCTTGATCAGGATGCCGTGGCGCGCTGCCACGCCGGTGCCGGCCATGATGGCGGTGGGAGTGGCCAGGCCCAGGGCGCAAGGGCAGGCGATCACCATGACCGCCACCGCATTGAGCAGGGCCTGTTGCCAGGCGCCTGTGCTCAGGCCCCAGCCCAGCAAGGTCGCCAGCGACAGCAGCAGCACGGCCGGCACGAAGACCGCGCTGACCTGGTCCACCAGCCGCTGGATCGGCGCCTTGGCCGCCTGTGCCTGTTCCACCATGCGCACGATGCGCGCCAGCACGGTTTCGGCACCGATGGCGGTGGTCTCGAAGAGCAGGACGCCCTCGGCATTGATGGCGCCGGCAGCCAGCGTGTCGCCCACCTGCTTGGCTTGCGGGCGACTCTCGCCGGTCAGCATGGCCTCATCCAGATGACTGCGGCCTTCGCGGATCACACCATCGACCGGCACCCGCTCGCCGGGCCGCAGCACCACCAGGTCGCCCACCCGCACCGGGCCAGCGGCGCTCG
>NZ_BADI01000089.1:0-4265 GCF_000333555.1 Herbaspirillum sp. B65
GGTGATGTTGCATTTGATGCGGCATCGGATGCGCTTGCGCCGCCTGTGCATGCCCGGCGCGCAGGCCTGCAGCACCGCGGCGAAACCCTGGACGGGAATCGCCAGCGCCAGCACCCAGAGCAGGAGGAGTTTTGCGCGCAGCATCATGGGCGGCAGTATAGACTGCGCTCGCGTCCGCGATCAACCTGTCCACCTGGCTTTAAGCGCTTGCCTTGCGCTGGCGCACACCGCGCACCAGGCGCAGACCGTTGAAGACCACGATCAGGCTGGCCCCCATGTCGGCAAACACCGCCATCCACAGCGAACTCATGCCCACCAGCGCCAGCACCAGGAACACCGCCTTGATGCCCAGCGCGATGCTGATGTTCTGCAGCAGCACGGCATGGGCCTTGCGGCTCAAGCGGATGAAGTCGGGAATCTTGCGCAGGTCGTCATCCATCAGCGCCACATCGGCCGTCTCCAGCGCCGTGTCGGTCCCGGCCGCGCCCATGGCGAAGCCGATGTCGGCCCGCGCCAGGGCCGGGGCGTCGTTGATGCCGTCGCCCACCATGCCCACACTGTGCAGGCCATGGCGCCCACTGAGTTCTTCGATGACCTTGAGCTTATCCTCCGGCAACTGGTCGCCGCGGGCGTCGGCAATGCCGGTCTGCACGGCAATGGCTTGCGCAGTGTGGCTGTTGTCGCCGGTCAGCATGACCACCTGCACCCCCAGTGCTTGCAGCTCCGTGACGGCCTGCTGGCTGCTGGGGCGCACGGTGTCGGCCACCGCCACCAGCAATTGCGGATGCCCTTCGCGGCATAGCAGGGTGGTGGTCTTGCCCTGTTTTTCGAAGGCTTGCAGGCGCGCTTCCAGTGCCGGGCTGCACTGGCCCAGCTCGTGGATCAGGCGGTGATTGCCGAGGTGAAACAATTGACCCGCGATACGCCCCTGCACGCCGCGTCCGGCCAGGGCGGCGAATTCGCTCACTTCCAAGGTGACGATTTCTTCCTGGGCGGCGATGGCCCGCGAGACCGGGTGATCCGAGCGTGCCGCCAGCGACACCGCCAGTTGCAGCAGGGCTTGCTGGTCGGCACCGGCTTGCAGTGTGAGCACATCGGTCACGCGTGGCTTGCCGAAGGTCAGGGTGCCGGTCTTGTCCACGGCCAGGGCGCGCAGTTGGCGGCCCTGTTCCAGGTAGACGCCCCCCTTGACCAGGATGCCCAGCTTGGCGGCCGACGCCAGTGCACTGACGATGGTCACGGGGGTGGAAATGACCAGGGCGCAGGGGCAGGCGATCACCAGCAGCACCAGTGCCTTGTAGAGCCAGGGCTGGAAGGCGGCGCCGGCCAGCAGCGGCGGCAATAGCGCCACCAGCAAGGCCATCAGCACCACGGCCGGGATGTAGTAGCGCGCGAAGTTGTCCACGAAACGCTGGGTCGGGGCCCGTTGGCCTTGCGCCTGCTGCACGCTCTTGACGATGCGCGAGAGGGTGGAGTCGCTCTGCACGGCGGTGACCCGCATCTCGAAGGCGCCTTGTTCATTGATGGTGCCGGCAAAGACCGGATCGCCGACTTGTTTCTGTACCGGTATGCTTTCGCCAGTGATAGGGGCCTGGTTGATGCTGGTGCTGCCTGACAGTAGCACGCCATCCAGCGGTACACGTTCACCTGGTGCCACCCGTACAGTGGCATCCACTGTCACGGTATTGGCCGGTACACTTTTCCAGACACCATCGGCTCCGCGCAGGCTGGCCAGGTCCGGCGTCATCGCCATCAGGCCGGCGATGGCATTACGGGCGCGATCCAGCGACAAGGCCTCAATCATCTCGGCCAGGGTGAACAGCACGATCACCATCGCCGCTTCAGGCCACTGTCCGATCGCGGCCGCGCCGATGACCGCCAGTGACATCAGGAAATTCATGTTCAGCGAGAAGTTGCGCAGCGCGATCCAGCCTTTCTTGAGCGTGCCCAGCCCGCCCAGCAGGATGGCAGCCAATGCCAGCGCGATCACCGGCAGCGAACGATCATTGCCGCTGGTCCAGGCCAGTAGCTCGGCGCCCAGCGCCGCTACCCCGGCCAGCCCCAGCAGCGCCCAGCGGCGCGCCGGGATGCGATAGGCGGCGGCCTGGTCGGGGGCATCGCGGCCGGCTTCGGCATCCAGCGAATCGGACTTGACCGCCGGCAGCATGTCCAGCGCCTTGAGGGTCGCCACCAGCGGCGCAATCGAAGGCAACTGGTGCTGCACTGTCAGCTCGCGCTGGATCAGGTTGAATTCCAGCGCCCCCACGCCCTGCATCTGCGTCAGGCGTTCGCGGATCAGTTTTTCTTCGGTGGGGCAATCCATCTTCTGGATGAAGAAGACTGCCTGCTCGGTCGCCCCTTCCAGGCGGCGTGCGGGCGGGAAGGGCGTGGCCGGGCTGCCGCAGCAGGCAGCGCCATGAGCATGGGAATGCGTGTGGTGGTCGTGATCGTGATGATGGCCATGATCGTGGTCATGGTCGTGCTGGTGGTCATGCTGGTGGTCATGCGCGTGGGCAGCCATCGTTTGCTCCTTGTGCAGAGAACAGGTTTCAGGGGTATATTAAAAACCCTGAAGTAACTACAAGGTCAAGCGAGGATCACATGGATACGCTCAAGATTGGCGAACTGGCCGGCCAGGCGGATTGCCCGGTGGAAACCATCCGCTATTACGAAAAGGAAGCCTTGTTGCCCGAGCCCACCCGCTCGCCGTCGAACTATCGCCTGTATGGCCCGCGCCACGTCGAGCGGCTGCAATTCATCCGCCATTGCCGTTCGCTGGACATGACCCTGGAAGAGGTACGGGAACTGCTGCGCCTGCGCGATGCGCCCGAGCAGAACTGCGGTGAAGTCAACGCTCTGCTGGACAAGCACATCGGTCACGTAGCCCAGCGCATTGCCCAATTACAGGCCTTGCAGGCACAACTGCAGCAGTTGCGCGCCCAGTGCGAGACGGAGCACCCGGCGCGCGATTGCGGCATCCTGCAGGGCCTGGCCAGCCTGCCCGATGAGATGAAACCGGCCAACCTGGGCAGCCACGGTGGTGGCTGCCATTAATTGCCGCCAAGGCTGTCAGTCGGCCCGCGCCAGCCAGGCCAGCACTTCCTCGATCACTTCATCCGGTTTTTCCCGCTGCGGGAAATGACCGGCGCCGGGGATGAGCACGCGGCGATAGGCATGGCCGAAGTGGTGCTCCTTGTCCTCGGAGCTGGCGGGATGATTGGCGCCATCCTCGGTGCCATGCAGCACCAGCGTGGGCACCATGATGCGCGGGGTCTCCCGCAGGCGCTCTTCCAGCGCGGCATAGGCCGCATCCCCCTCGACAAAACCCCAGCGATGACGATAGGAATGCAGGCTGATCTCGACCCAGTCGGGATTGTCGAAGGAGGCCGCGGTATTGGCGAATTCGGAGTCGGCGAATTTCCACGTCGGTGACCAGGTATTCCACATGAAGCGGGCGAAGGCACGCCGGTCGTTGCGCAATTGCGCCTCGCCGCGCGGGGTGGCGAAGAACCAGTGGTACCAGTAGCTGCGTGATTGCTGCAGCGACAGCGTCTGGTCCGGGGTGTTGGTGCCCCAGCCCACCGACAGCGCGATGCAATGGGCGATGCGTTCAGGGCATTGCGAGGCCGCAATGTAGGCGGCGCGGGCGCCCCAGTCGTGGCCAATGAGGCTGTAGCGCGACAGCCCCAGGGCCTCGGCAAAGGCCATCAGGTCGCTGGCCAGCGCGGCCAATTGACCGCTGCGCGGGGTGGCGTCGGACAGGAAACGGGTCGGCCCGTAGCCGCGCAGGTAGGGGCGGATCACGCGGTAGCCGGCGGCGCGCAGCGGGCGCAGGAAGCTGTCCCAGGTTCGCACATCGTCCGGCCAGCCATGCACCAGAATCACGGGCGGGGCTTCGGGCGGGCCGCTGGTTTCAAAGCCGATACGCAGCTTGTCGGTCTCGACGAAACTCAGGTGATTGGTCTGTGGCATGACGGACGTTCCCCCTCTGGTATGGTCTCGCTGGATGTGCCTGGATAACGAGAGTCTAAGTTACATATGAAGCTTAATTATCGTCGCAATACCAGTAGCGTGCTGCAAGCCCCCCTGATTTGGCACAGGTGAACACTTGTACACAGATCATGAGGGCGTTCCTGCGGGAGAACAGCAATCCTGCTCTGCCCCCAGCGCATCGAGGATCGGGCAGTCGGGCCGGTGGTCGCCGTGGCAGTGCTGCACCAGCCGTTCCAGCGTGGCCTTCATGGTCTGCAATTCATGGATGCGCT
>NZ_BADI01000088.1:0-4270 GCF_000333555.1 Herbaspirillum sp. B65
AGCACATGTATTCGCAGGCCCAGCAAACCTATACTACCTCAAGCGCAAGGTGGCAGCCGGTGAGATGACCCTGCCTGTCGCTGCCTTGAAGCCTGGCAGTTTCGGTTACACCCGGCCCAAATCGCCCCAGAGCCATTGAGCTTCCGTCCTTGTTCTCTGTTCCTTTTTGTTTTTCCAGCCCCTTCGCTCCAGGAGTCCAGCGCCATGACCACTACCCTCCATACCGTTTCGTTCAAGCGTAGTCTGCTCACGTTTGCCTTGTCGGCCTTGCTGCCGCTGACGGCGTTTTCGCAAACCATGGTTCCCGGCCAGCTCAAGGTCGGCATGGAGATCACCTATCCGCCGTTCGAATCCTGGCAAGGCGACAAGGTGGTCGGCTTTGATCCCGAGTTCGCCGAGATGCTGGGCAAGGTGATGAAGGTCAAGCCTGCCTTTGTCGACACCAAGTTCCCCAGCCTGATTCTGGGTCTGGGCGGAGGACAGTTCGATGCCGTCATTTCCGGCATGTACATCACCCCCGAGCGCACGGCCCAGGCCGATGCCATCGCCTATGGCCGTACTGGCGCGGCCATCATGGTAGCCAAGGATGGCGGTGTGATGCCGCAGACCGAAAACGATCTGTGCGGCCTGAAGGTTGGTCTGCAGGCCGGCACCAGCTGGGTCAACGCATTGAAGAAGCTGTCCACCGACTACTGTACTCCCCATGGCAAGCCAGCAGTGGCCGTGAGCGAGTTCCCGACTGCACCCGAAGTCTCGCAAGCCCTGCTGTCGAAAAACATCCAGGCGCAGATGGAAATCGCCGGTGCCGCCAAGATGCTGGCCGAACGCAGCAAGGGCCGTATCGTGATCAGCTCGCCCGCTCTGGTGTATCCGCAGACGCTCGGCATCTACGTGAAGAAGGGTAATACCGGCCTGTACCAGGCATTGCAAAAGGCGCTGGCGGCAAGCCAGGCCAGCGGCGACTATGCAGCCCTGATCAAGAAGTACGATCTTGAGCCTGTGGCCGCCAAGTAATTTCCAGCTTGACCCTCCAGGAGCCCCCGCATGGCATTAGATTGGTCGTATTTCTGGTCCTTGTTTTCGATGGGGATCTTCTGGCGCGCCTGCCTCACGGTGGTTGAGCTCGGCTCGCTCGTCTGGGTGCTGGGGATGGTGCTGGGCTTTTTGCTGGCCTGTGCCCGCACCTCCGGCACGCGCTGGGTCAACTGGGCGGCGGGGCTCTATATCTGGCTCTTCCGCAGTCTGCCGCTGCTGGTCGTGGTGGTAGTGGTATTCAACCTGCCGCAGATATTCCCGATGAGCCGCAGCATCGTCGGCGATCCCTTCTTTGCCGGCCTGGTCGCCATGGTGCTCACCGAAGCCGCCTACATGGCTGAAATCCACCGCAGCGGCCTGCAGTCGGTCGCCCGCGGCCAGCGCGAAGCGGGACGGGCGCTGGCCTTCAGCCTGTTCGGCACGATGCGGCTGATCGTCATCCCGCAAGCGTTCCGCATTGCCTTGCCCACTCTCATCAACGAATACGTCACCATCATCAAGTTGACCTCGCTGGTGTCGGTGATCTCCCTGCCCGAGTTGTTGATGACGGGCCTGCGGCTGTATTCGCAAAATTTCCTGGTGATGGAAACCCTGCTGGGTGTGGCCGTGTATTACGTGCTGTTGGTCACCCTGTTCAGCACGCTGCTGGGTTGGCTGGAGCGCCGGCTGGATCTGCAGACGCGTCATCCCGCCACCCTCAGCGAGGCCGACTGTAGCACCTTGCGCAACCAGCTCGGTGCACTGCCGGCCGTGCCAGCGGTGACCCAGGCGGCAGGCCAGCCAAGCGCGTTGGAGTTGATCGACATCCACAAATCCTATGGCGTGCATCAGGTCCTCAAAGGGGTGAACCTGAAGGTGGGGGTAGGGGAGGTGGTCTCCATCATCGGGCCCTCGGGTTCCGGCAAGACCTCGCTGATCCGTACCATCAATGCGCTGGAGAAGATCGACCAGGGCGAGATCATCCTCTTCGGCGAAGGCTATATCAGCGCCCATGCTTCGCTCGACAGCAGCCTGGTACGCAATGGCATCGGCCGCATCGGCATGGTGTTCCAGAGCTTCAACCTGTTCCCGCATCTGAGCGTACTGGAGAACGTGTTGCTGGCGCCGCGCTATCATCACCAGCCGGCCGATGCGGTGCTGCGCAAGACCCAAGCCCTGCAACTGCTGGACAAGGTTGGCCTGCTGGCGCACCAGCACAAATACCCGCACCAGCTCTCGGGCGGGCAGCAGCAGCGGGTGGCGATTGCCCGCGCACTGGCCATGTCGCCCGATGTGATGCTGTTTGACGAACCCACCTCGGCGCTAGACCCTGAGCTGGTCGGCGAGGTCTTGAAAGTGATCCAGGATCTGGCCCAGGAGGGCATGACGATGGTGATCGTCACACACGAGATGGACTTCGCGCTGACGATTTCGGATCGTGTGCTGTTCATGGAAAATGGCCGCGTCCAGCTGGATGCCTCGCCCCAGCACATCCGTCAGGCCACCGCCACGGACGCCGCGACCCTGCGCGTGCGCCGCTTCATAGGATTGGACTCTTGAGATGACGATGACTTCTGACGAACTCAGCCTGCGCCGTGACCTTGCCGCCGCGTACCGACTGGCCGCGCTGTTCGGCTGGGATGACACGCTCTATACGCACTTCTCGGTACGGCTGCCGCGTGCGGCCAATGCCGCGCCGGAGGACGATCGTTTCCTCATCAATCCCTTCGGACTGATGTTCGACGAGGTGCGTGCCAGCGATTTGCTGGTGATCGACCTGCACGGACGAGTGGTCTCCGGCAAGGCCGACTACAACGTGGCCGGTTTTACCATCCACAGCGCCGTGCACATGGCCCGCGAGGATGCCCACTGCGTGCTGCACACCCACACGCTGCCCGGCATGGCGGTAGCGGCCTGCGAGCAGGGACTGTTGCAGCTCAATCAGATCAGCACCGAGTTTCACCAGCGCTTGAGTGTGCATGTCTACGAAGGCGTGGCCTTCAATCTGGAGGAACGCGCACGCATTCAACAATCGCTCGGCAACAACATTGCCTTGCTGCTGCGCCACCATGGCCTGTTGTCGGTGGGCGCCACGGTGGCTGACGCGTTTTACGTCATGTTTTACCTTAACCGCGCCTGCGAGATCCAGATGGCCGCCGCGCAGATGGCCGCCATCGCCGGCCCCGTCACCGAGATACCCGCGCATCTCAGCCAGCACGCCTGCGAGCAGTTGCAAAGCGTCGAACATGAACGCCAGATCCTCTGGCAGGCCTGGCTGCGCCGCCTGGACCGCATCGATCCTTCTTACCGCGACTGAGGGGCCGCCGTATGCCTACCTTGCTGCTTTGCAGTGCCACCGATGACCTCAGCGATCTGCACGCGGTCTTTCGTGAGCAGGCCGCGCGCCGTATGCCTGAGCTGCAAGTGCGGCTATGGCCGGATCTGCCTGACCCCGCCGCGGTCGACGCCGTGGCGGCCTGGTATCCGCCTGATGCAGTCATCGAAAGCTTGCCCAATCTGCGTCTGATCTCGTCGATTGCGGCGGGTGTCGATCATGTACTCGGCCCGGCGCAGGCCCATCCCGCAGTCCCCGTCTGCCGTATCGTCGATCCTGCGCTGGCCGCAGGCATGGCCGAATACGTGCTGTGGTCCGTGCTGTATTACCACCGTGCGCTGGATCAGGCGCTGCAGCAGCAGGTGCAGCGCGTGTGGAAGATCCCGGTGCAAAAGCCCGCGCATCAGACCCATGTCGGCCTGATGGGGCTGGGTGCGCTGGGTAGCCATCTGGCCCGGGTGTTGTGCGATCAGGGTTTTACCGTCAGTGGCTGGTCGCGTTCGGCGCGTCACATCAATGGCGTTAGCACCTATGCCGGTGGCGATTCGCTCGACACATTCCTGCAGGCGCCCGATATCGTGGTGTGCCTCTTGCCGCTGACGGACGCCACCCGCAAGCTGCTCGGCCGCAAAGTGTTTGCGGCGATGAAGCCGGGCGCAGCGCTGGTGCATTGTGGCCGGGGTGAGCATCTGGTGGAGGAGGATTTGCTGGAAGCGCTGGACCGGCAGCACTTGCGCGGGGCTGTGCTGGATGTGTTTGCGCAGGAACCGCTACCGCCATCGAACGCCCTGTGGGCACACCCGCGCGTGGTGGTCACGCCGCATATGGCGTCGAGTGCGCAGCCGGAGGTGATCGTCGGGCAGATTCTGGATAATCTGCAGCGGGTGCGCAGTGGGGAGGCTGTGTGAATAGTGTATCGGG
>NZ_BADI01000087.1:0-7261 GCF_000333555.1 Herbaspirillum sp. B65
CTACTACTTCCCGCCCAGCGACAGCGGCGCGCGTCGTGGCAGCGATACACTGACGGCCTACCTGTTGGCCGCCACCAACGAAGCCGGCTACGCCATCCCGCAAGCCAGCCGCGACAAGATGCTCGATGGCCTGGCCGCCTTCGTCGAGGGTAAGGTCATGCGCGAGTTCTGGTCGCCGCAGAAAGACCTGGACGTGCGCAAGCTGGCCGCGCTGGAAGCGCTGTCGCGCTACAACCGCGTGCAGCCGGCCATGCTGGGATCGCTGCAGATCAATCCCAATAGCTGGCCCACCTCCGGCCTGCTGGATTGGATCGCCATCCTGCAACGTGTCAACACCCTCCCCGAGCGTCAGAAGAAGCTCGATGAAGCCGACCAGATCCTGCGCGCCCGCCTGAACTTCCAGGGCACGCGCATGGGCTTCTCCAACGAAGAGGGCGATTACTGGTGGTGGTTGATGAGCAGCGCCGACGCCAACGCCAACCGCCTGATCCTGCTGGAGCTGAACAACCCGGCCTGGCGCGAGGACTTGCCGCGCCTGGTGGCCGGCGCCATCGGCCGCCAGCAGCGCGGCCACTGGAGCACCACCACGGCCAACGTCTGGGGCAGCCTGGCGCTGGAGAAATTCGCGCGCAAGTTCGAATCCGAACCGGTCACCGGCACCACCCGCGTCACGCTGGAACAAGGCGGCGCCACCAGCGCCACCCAAAGCCTGGCCTGGAGCGGGGCGGCCAATGGCGGCAAGCTGCAATTGCCCTGGCCGCAAGACAATGCCCAGGCCGGCAGCGTGCGCTTTGCGCAAGAAGGCAACGGCAAGCCCTGGGTCACCTTGCAAAGCCTGGCCGCCGTCCCCTTGGCGCAGCCTTTCGCCGCAGGCTACCGCATCACCCGCAAGGTCGAGGCCATCGAGCAGAAGCAGGCCGGTGTTTACACTCGCGGTGACGTCTTGCGCGTGACGCTGGACATCGATGCGCAAGCCGAGATGACTTGGGTAGTGGTGAGCGACCCGGTGCCGGGCGGCGCCACGCTGCTGGGTTCTGGTCTCGGGCGCGACTCCACCATCGCCCAAGGCAAGCAGGATGCCCCCCGCGATCGGGGCATGGGCTGGCTGGCCTATGAAGAGCGCAGCTTCGAAGCCTATCGCGCCTACTACGAAGCCATGCCCAAGGGCCGCACCAGCATCAGCTACACCGTGCGCCTGAACAATGCGGGTGAATTCAACCTGCCGCCCACGCGGGTAGAAGCGATGTATGCGCCCGAGATGTTCGGTGAAATCCCCAACGGCAAGCTCGTCGTGAAGGCGGCGCAGTGATGCGCATGACCACATGCAGCGTGCGGCCCGGTGCGCTTGTTTCGATGAGCGCGCTGGTGCTGGCCTTGCTGATACCGACTGCGGCCAGTGCCGTCCCCTCCTTCAGCGAAGTGCAGCGCGACTTCCTGCCCTCGGAGGCCAGCCTGCTGGACCGCAATGGCGAGCTGTTGCAGCGCATCCGCATCAACATGGATGAGCGCAGATTGTCCTGGGTCAAACTGGAAGATGTCTCGCCCGCCTTGCGCCATGCACTGATCGCTTCCGAGGACCGACGCTTCTACCAGCACAGCGGCATCGACTGGAGCGCCGTGGCGGCCTCGGCCTGGGGCAATCTATGGAATACCAAGACCCGCGGCGCCTCCACCATCACCATGCAGCTGGCGGGTTTGATCTATGACAATCTGCGCCGCAAGTCCGGTGCGCGCTCGCTCACGCAGAAGGTCTCGCAGGCGTGGATTGCGCAATCGCTGGAACGCTCCTGGCGCAAGGACCAGATCCTGGAAGCCTATCTGAACCTGGTGGCGTTTCGTGGTGAGCTGGTCGGTGTCCATGCGCTCTCGCGCGTGATGTTCGGCAAGCACCCCAGCGGACTCGATCAGGGCGAAGCGGCCATCGCCGTGGCATTGATCCGTGCCCCCAACGCCACGCCGCGCCGCGTGGCCGAACGCGCCTGTGCGATCCTGAAGGAAGAGGGCGCTGCCGAGCAATGCAATGGCATGGATGGTCGCACCGAACTGGCCCTGGCCCGCGTCTCGGCCAAGCGCGATCTGCCGGGTACCAGTGATGCCCCGCAACTGGCGCCCCACTTGGCGCGCAAGCTGCTGAGCGCGCCGGGACAGCAAGTGCGCTCCACGCTGGATGCCCCCTTGCAGCGCTTCGCCGCGCAAGCCCTGCGCCATCAACTGGCCGGATTGGCCGACCGCAATATCGAGGATGGTGCCATCATCGTCATCGACAATACCAGCGGCGAAGTCCTGGCCTGGATCGGCTCCAGCGGCAGCCTGTCGGCTGCGGCCAATGTCGATGGCGTGGTCGCGCAGCGGCAGGCCGGCTCGACCCTGAAGCCCTTCCTCTACGAACTGGCCATCGAAAAGAAATGGCTGACGGCGGCCTCCCTGCTGGACGATTCCCCCGTCAACCTGGCCACCTCGGCCGGACTCTACATCCCGCAGAACTACGACAAGCAATACAAGGGCCTGGTCAGCTTGCGCACTTCATTGGGATCGTCCTTGAACATCCCCGCCGTGCGCACGCTGGTGATGGTGACGCCCGAGCGTTTCTTCCGTCGCTTGCAGGCGCTGGGTTTCAACCTGCGCGAAAGCGGCGATTATTACGGCTACAGCCTGGCGCTGGGCAGCGCCGACGTCACGTTGGCCAACCTGGCCAATGCCTACCGGGTGCTGGCCAACCAGGGCCGCTACACGCCCTTGCGCACGCGGCTCGATGAAGCGCGCACCCCAGCGCGCACCACGCAAGTGATGGACGCCGATGCGGCCTACATCGTCGGCGACATTCTCTCCGACCGTAGTGCACGTGCGCGGACCTTCGGCCTCGAGAATGCGCTGTCCACGCGGATCTGGACAGCGGTCAAGACCGGCACCTCCAAGGACATGCGCGACAACTGGTGCGTCGGTTATTCCTCGCGTTATACCGTAGGGGTATGGGTCGGAAACGCCTCCGGCGCGCCGATGTGGGACGTCTCCGGTGTGACCGGCGCGGCACCGGTGTGGCAGGAGCTCATGCAATATCTGCATGAGCGTGGCCGCGAGGGCGGTCGTGATGTGCGCAATGCGCCTCCCGCAAAGCCTGCCGGCGTGCAGGCGCAGGCCATCCGTTACGAGCAGGATGTGGAAGCGGCGCGCACCGAATATTTCCTGCCGGGCACGGCGCAGTCGGACATCCGCATCGCCCAAGCGCGCCAGATACGGCCCGCCATCACCTATCCCACCGCCGGCATGTTGGCGGCCCTGGACCCGGACATCCCACCGGCGCGCCAGCGCATCCGTTTTCGGGCGCAGGGCGCACCGGTGGGCAGCCGCTGGATGCTGGATGGCAAGCTGATGCCGCAGGAAGTCATGCAGGCGGGCAGGGTGATGGCGCAGAAGGTCAGCGCCAATACATCGGCCACGGGGGAGGAAGAACTGGGCTTTGACTGGATGCCTTGGCCGGGCAAGCATGTGCTGGTGTTGCAGGACAAGGAGGGCAAGCTGCTCGATAGCGTGCGATTTGAAGTCAGGGGTGCGGTGGCGCGCCCGCCCGCCGCCCACAAACCTTAACGCTTGCTGCCCCGCTTGCCGGTCTGCAGCAGTTCGCGCATCGCCTGCAACGGTAGTTCGCGGCTGCGGCCCCGGCGCAGCACCAGCGAGAACTGAGATTGGTAGCCAAATTCGGACGGCAGCAAGACCTTCAGCCGTCCCTGATCGACCCAGGACTGGGCATAGTGTTCGGGCAGATAGCCGATGTAGCGGCCCGACAGGATCAGGATCAACTGCGCTTCCATACTCTCCACGGTGGCCACGCTGCGCTTGAACCCGTGCCGGCTTAGCTCGGTCTGGCTCCAGTAACTGCGGCTGACCACATTGAGTTCGGAGACCACCGAGGCGCGCAGATTCCTCTGGTGAAAACACGGATGGCGGTCGCTGCAGTACAGCCATTGCTGCTCGCGATAGAGCGGCTGATAGACCAGGCCGTTGGCCTTGGCGGGGAAAAATCCAACCGCGATGTCGAGCTCATTGTCGAGCAAGCCCTTCTGCAATTCGTAGGGGCTGCGAATGAGCAGGTTCAGGTGCATGGCGGGGTACTTGCTGGAAAATACCCCAATGGCCTCTGCCAGCGGCAAGGAAGGGTCGGTCACCGTGGTGTCTAGCACCCCCATCTTCAATGTGCCACCGAGTTCGCCCTTGAGCGACTGCGTATAGCGCTCGAAACTGTCCACCTCACCCAGCACGCGCAGGGTTTCCGAGAGCAGCAACTCGCCCTTGTCGGTCAGGGCAAAGCCGCCACGGCCGCGCCGGCAGACGGTGAAGCCGACGTCGCTTTCCAGCTGCGCCATATAGGTGCTGATGGCGGAGGTGGTCAGGTTCAGTTCCTGCTGGGCCCTGGCAAAACCCTGGTGGCGTACCACCGTGGCGAATATCCGCAATAACTTGAAATCAATGCCTGGCGTCATGGAAAAGTCGTCGGTAGGGTTGGCGCGCCGGATCGGCAGCCGGCGGCTGACATCAGTTATGGATTTTAACAACTTATTATTTAGTTACAGCTATCTTTTGATAACTATTGTCCATTGTATAGTTGCCCCATCGCAGCATGATGTTGCTGCCAGATCAAGGGTGTACGCAATGTCCAAAGTCTTCCACCAACCCCAGAGCGGCAACGACATGCCGCGCTTTGCCGGCCGCTCCACCATGATGCGCCTACCCGCGATGGACAGCGCCGAGGGCCTGGATGCGGCCTTCATCGGTGTGCCGCTGGATATCGGCACCTCCTTGCGCGCCGGTACCCGTTTCGGTCCGCGCCAGATCCGTGCGGAGTCGGTGATGATCCGCCCCTACAACATGGCCACGGGCGCGGCACCATTTGATTCGCTGTCGGTCGCCGATATCGGCGAAGTCGCCATCAATACCTACAACCTGCTCGAATCGGTGCGCGTCATCGAGCAAGCCTATGCCAGCCTGCTGGTGCATCCGGTCATTCCGCTCACGCTGGGCGGCGACCACACCATCACCTTGCCGATCCTGCGCGCCATTGCGCGCAAGCATGGTCCGGTCGGCCTGGTGCACGTCGATGCCCACACCGATACCAACGACGACATGTTTGGCGAAAAGATCGCCCACGGCACCACCTTCCGTCGTGCCGTGGAAGAGGGCTTGCTTGATTGCCAGCGCGTAGTGCAGATCGGACAGCGTGCGCAAGGCTATGCCAGTGGCGATTTCCAATGGGGCGTAGATCAGGGCTTCCGCCTGGTGCAGGCCGAACAATGCTGGTATCGCTCGCTGGTGCCGCTGATGGAAGAAGTGCGCGCACAGATGGGCAGCGGCCCGGTCTATCTGAGCTTCGACATCGATGGCATCGACCCGGCCTGGGCACCCGGCACAGGTACTCCTGAAGTCGGTGGCCTGACGTCCATCCAGGCTCTGGAAATCGTGCGCGGATGCCGCGGCATGAACCTCATCGGCTGCGATCTGGTGGAGGTCTCGCCACCTTATGACCTGAGCGGCAATACCTCGCAGCTCGGGGCCAATCTGCTGTACGAAATGCTGTGTGTGCTGCCCGGAGTGACCTACCGTTAAGGGGTTGCCGTATGGAACTGAAGATGTTGCGCTCCACCTGGGGCGTGCAAGTGCCCTGGAGCACCTGTGTAGCGCAGCTGCGCGAGGCCGGCTGTACTGGCCTGGAAGCGCGCCTGCCCATGGTGGCGCAAGAGCGGCGGGTATTGCGCGATCGCCTGCGGGCAGAAGCGCTGGACTATATCGCTACCGTCTTCAGCGGTGCGGACGTGATCCCGCGTCAGGCTGACGGGCCAGAGGTGCATTTGCAGCACCTGGCCCGGGCCTTCGATGCAGCGGCGCAATTGAATCCGCGCTTCGTGAATCTGCTGGCCGGCAACGATCGCTGGCCCTTGTCCGAGCAAGTCGATTTCCTGGGCCGGGCGCAGGCATTGGCCGATAGCGCTGGCGTGTTCTGCAGCTTTGAAACCCATCGTGCCAGTTCGCTCTACAGTCCATGGGTCACGCTGGACATCGTGCGCCAGTTGCCACAACTGCAGTACACCGCCGACATCAGCCACTGGGTGGTAGTGTGCGAGCGTTTGCTGGACGATCCGCTGGATGACCTCACGCCGTTTCTCCAGCGTGTGCACCATGTCCAGGCGCGCGTGGGCTATGCCCAGGGGCCGCAGGTACCCGATCCGGCCGCGCCCGAGTATGCACCCGAGCTGGCCTTTCACCAGCGCATCTGGGAGACGATCTGGGCCCTCCAGCACAGCAAAGGCTATGTCGAGACCACACTCACGCCCGAGTTCGGTCCAGATGGCTACCTGCATCTGCTGCCCTACACCCGTAGCCCGGTGGCCGATCTGTGGCAGCTCAACCGCTGGATGGCGCAGCAGGAGCGGGTGCATTTCGGGCGTTGGTCGCGGCAACACGGCGTTCTCTCTTCGTCACCGAAGCAGTATCAACCCACGTCAGGACATTGAACATGCACATCGGACAACGTAATTTCACGGCCTTGCCCGTGATCGATATCCGTGGTCTCTACCACGATGCGCTCGCACAGCGCCAGGCGGTGGCTGATCAGCTCGGTGCGGCAGCGCGTGATGTCGGTTTTTTCTACATCGTCGGCCACGGGATTGATCCGCAACTGATCGCAGGGCTGCGCGCGGCCAGCCGTGATCTGTTTGCGCAAGAGATGCAGTGGAAGATGCGTTACTACATTGGCGACTCTTGGGGCCACAAGGGCTATGTGCCCGAGGGCGAAGAGGTCTATTCCAAGGGCCGGCCCGATCACAAGGAAGCCTTCGACATCGGCTACGAGGTGCCAGACGATCATCCGCTGGTGCTGGCCGGTACACCCCTCATCGGCAACAACAAATGGCCCGACCTGCCTGGTTTCAAGGAAGTCGTTTCCCGTTATTACGAGGCCGTGTTCGCCCTCGGTCGCACCTTGTTCCGTGGCTTTGCCCTGGCGCTGGGGCAGAGCGAAGATGCGTTTGAATCCCTGGTGACCTGCCCGCCGTCGAA
Organism: Herbaspirillum sp. B65; assembly: GCF_000333555.1. NCBI lineage: Bacteria > Pseudomonadati > Pseudomonadota > Betaproteobacteria > Burkholderiales > Oxalobacteraceae > Herbaspirillum > Herbaspirillum sp. B65. The sequence goes on from NZ_BADI01000087.1 coordinate 7,048, forward strand.
GCTGCGCCTGATCCATTACCCGGTCGACACCGAGGCGGTCGATGCGCCAGGTATCGGTGCGCACACCGATTACGAGTGCTTCACTTTGCTGCTGTCGGATCAACCCGGCCTGGAAGTGATGAACGACCAGGGCGCCTGGATCGATGCACCGCCCTGTTCAGTGGCGGGTGAAGAGGCCTTCGTCATCCATATCGGCGACATGCTGGAAGTGATG
>NZ_BADI01000086.1:0-3908 GCF_000333555.1 Herbaspirillum sp. B65
GCACCAGCAACCCCCGGGCCAGTTGGCACGCAACCCGGACTGGCAATTCCCCCTGAGGAGGTCAAAGGCTCTGATCATCGAATCGGTGGGCCAGCAGGCCGACTTCATCGATGCCACGCGCCTGGCCACGGCGCTCATGGGGGACGCCATCGCCACCAATCTCTTCATGCTGGGCTATGCCTGGCAACGTGGCGAATTGCCGCTGACCGAAGCTGCACTGCTGCGTGCCATCGAACTCAATGGTGTGGCGGTACAGGCCAACCAGACCGCCTTCGGCTGGGGGCGGCGGGCTGCGGTAGATCTGCTGAAGGTGGAAAAGATCGCCATGCCGGCGCAACCGCTGGTGTTGCACATGCCGCTCTCGCTGGAGCAATGGATCAAGCGCAGCGTGGCCTTGCTGACTGATTACCAGGATGCCGCCTATGCCGCCCAGTATGCCAAAGTGGTGGAAGCAGTACGCGCCGCCGAAGCCCCGCTGGGCAGCGACAAGCTGAGCATGACGGTGGCCCGGCAACTGTCCAGGTTGATGGCCTACAAGGATGAATACGAAGTGGCGCGCCTCTATACCAATGGCCAGTTCCAGCAGGCGCTGGCGCAGCAGTTCGAGGGAGATTTCACGCTCAGCTTCCATCTGGCGCCGCCGATCCTGGCGCGCAAGGATGGCCAGGGGTATCTGCTCAAGGCCCGCTATGGTGGTTGGATGATGACGGCCTTCAAGCTGCTGGCGCGCATGAAGGGCTTGCGCGGCGGCGTGCTGGACATCTTTGGGCGCACGGCGGAGCGTCGCATGGAGCGCCGATACCCGCAGCATCAGCCTGCTGGCCAAGGAGCCGGGCGCCAAGAAACTCGACCTGCCCGCGCAGAAGGAGGCCAAGGACGGCGAATGGCCCTTTGAAGTGATCGGCATCCCCTTGAAAGACCCCGGCTTCTACGTGGTCGAACTGGAATCGCAGAAGCTGGGCGCGTCGCTCCTGGGCAAGCCGCAACCGATGTACGTGCGCACCAGTGCGCTGGTGACCAATCTGTCGGTGCACGTGAAACTGGGCCGCGCCAATGGCGCCGTCTGGGTGACCCGGCTGGATGATGCCAAACCGGTGGCCGATGCCGAGATCCGCGTGTCCAACTGCGATGGTACCCAGCTCTGGCAGGGCAAGACCAATGCCAATGGCGTAGCCATGATGCCGGCGCTGGAAGATGCCTGCCTCAACCGTGGCTACAGCGCCGACAATGCGGCCAAGATCAATGGCCTCTTCGTGAGCGCCCGCAAGACCGATGAAAAGGGCCGCCAGGACATGGCCTTTGCGCTGACCTCCTGGAACGAAGGCATCGAATCCTGGCGCTTCAACCTGCCCACCGACATGGACAAGTCGGCCACCACCCGTGCCACCACCATCTTCGACCGCACCCTGTTGCGCGCCGGCGAAACGGTGTCGATGAAACACGTGATCCGCACCGAGACCCTGCAAGGCTTCGGCCTGGTGCGCAAGGAAGACCTGCCCACGCGCATCCGCATCAGCCACCTCGGCAGTGGCCAGCAATACCAGTTCCCACTGACCTGGCGTGGNCACNAGAGCGCCGAGACCAGCTTCACCCTGCCCAAGGAAGCAAGCTGGGTACGTATGAAGTCGTGCTCGACCAGGGCCGCGTCGACCCCAATGCCAGCAGCAATGCCAATGGCCAGTCCGATGAAGGCGACCATGAGGAAGGCTACGGCCGTGGTACCTACGTCACCGGCACCTTCCGCGTGGAGGAATTCCGCCTGCCGCTGATGCAGGGCCGCATCACCCCGCCCAAGGGCGCGCAGGTCGCCATCAAGGAACTGCCGCTGGACCTGCAACTGAACTACATCAACGGCGGTGCTGCCGCCAACCAGACGGTACAGGTGTCCTCGCTGCTGCGTTCGCGTTCGCTGGACATGGCTGGTTACGATGGCTTCTCCTTCGACGCCCCGCGCAGCGATGACGACAGCAATGCCGACGACCAGAAGATCGTCGCCGACAAGCTGGCCGTCACGCTCGACAAGAACGGCGCCGGCCGCGCCATCATCGGCAAGCTGCCGGCGCTGCAACGGCCGCAGGAACTGCTGACCGAGATGACCTACAGCGACCCCAATGGCGAGGTCCAGACCATCTCCACCGTCACGCCGCTGTGGCCCTCCGCCGTGGTGGTGGGCCTGCGCACCGGCAACTGGGTCTCGGTCAAGAAAAAGCTCACATTGACTGCCGTCACCCTCAACACCGCCGGCCAGCCGCAAGCCGGCGTGCCGGTGGAAATCCGGGGTCTGGCGCGTCAGACCAATTCGCACCGCAAGCGCATGGTCGGCGGCTTCTACGCCTATGAAAACGATGAGAGCAAGCAAGACCTCGGCAAGCTTTGCTCGGGCAAGAGCGACCAGCATGGCATGTTCACCTGCGACACCGAACTGTCCCAGGCCGGCAATGTGGACCTGATCGCCACCGCCAAGGATGGCAATGGCAACGCCGCTGCGGCCCGTTCCTCGGTGTGGGTCACCGGGCGCGGCGAAGTCTGGTTCGATGGCGAGAACCAGGACCGCATCGACATCCTGCCCGAGAAAAAGAATTACCAGCCCGGCGAGACCGCCAGCTTCCAGGTGCGGATGCCCTTCCGCCATGCCACCGCCCTGGTGGCGGTGGAGCGCGAAGGGGTGATCGACACCCGCGTGGTGTCATTGTCGGGGCAGGATCCGACCATCAGCGTACCGATGAAAGCCGAGTACGGCCCCAACGTCTACGTCTCGGTCCTGGCGGTGCGCGGCCGGATGCGCGAGGTGCCGTGGTATTCCTTCTTCATCTGGGGCTGGAAGGAACCGATCAACTGGTGGCATGAATTCCGCGAGTACCAGGGCCCCGGCCCCATCGTCGATCTCTCCAAGCCGGCCTGGAAGTTCGGCATCGCCGAGGTCAACGTGGGCGACGCCGGTCATCGCCTGCAAGTAGCGGTCAGCACCGACAAGCCGAGCTATCCCATCCGCGCCGTGGCCAAGGTCCAGGTGCAGGTCAAGCTGCCCAACGGCAAGCCGGCCGCCGGCGGTGAATTCGCCCTGGCCGCCGTCGATGAAGCCCTGCTGGAACTGCAACCCAATGGCAGTTGGGATGTGCTGCGCGCCATGCTGCAACGGCGTAGCTACGGCGTGGAAACCTCGACGGCGCAGATGCAGGTGGTCGGCAAACGTCACTATGGCAAGAAGGCCACGCCGGCCGGCGGCGGCGGTGGCCGTGCGCCGACGCGCGAACTGTTCGATACCTTGCTGCTCTGGAAGCCCAGCGTGACACTGGACGCCGAGGGCAGGGCGCAACTGGAGGTGCCGCTCAACGATGCGCTGACTTCCTTCCGCATCGTTGCCATCGCCGAGAATGGCATTGGCGACTTCGGTACCGGCAGCATCAGCATCCGTTCCACCCAGGACGTGCAGCTCATCTCCGGCCTGCCGCCCCTGGTGCGCGAGGGCGACCATTTCAACGGTACGGTCACGGTACGCAACACTACCACCCATGATATGAACATCAAGGTAACGGCACGCGCGCAAGGCAGTACCGCAGCCAGCACGCTGACGCTGCCAGAACGCGAGGTGAAGATTGCTTCCGGGCAGGCGGCCGAAGTCATGTGGCCGGTGCAGACCCCCGAAGGCATCAGCCAACTGGCCTGGGACATCAGCGCCCAGGAGCAGGGCGGCCAGAAGGCCAGGGATGCGATGAAGTTCACCCAGCGCGTGGTCCCTGCGGTGCCGGTCACGGTGCAGCAGGCCACGCTGTTCCAGCTCGACAAGAGCGCCGCCATCAACGTCGCCCGTCCGGCCGACAGCCTGCCTGGGCGTGGTGGCCTGGCCGTAGCCTTGAAGCCCAGCCTGGCCGGGCGCAGCGATGCGCTCACGCGTTACTTCGTCAATT
>NZ_BADI01000085.1:0-32292 GCF_000333555.1 Herbaspirillum sp. B65
CTGCATCAGGGCGCTGGTGATCGATTGCCGGGCCGCGCCGCCGCCGAGAAAATCGCGCCGTCTTCGGGCCGTGGTTTCATCGTTGAAGATGGGCGGATGGCAGGGGTGCGCCACGAAGTAGACCAGGTCCGGCCGATCCGGCAGGTGGCCGGCGAAGGGCGCCGCGGCGTCCAGGGTCATCACCATCACGCCGGCGCGCAGCTTGGGCGAGATCTCGGCGGCGATCCTGCCGATCAGGGTATCGGGCACGGCCAGGATGACCACGTCCACGCCAAGTCGCAGCAGCTGCTGGACTTCGTGGGCATCGGCCAGTTCTCCAAGCGTACTGCGCGTCACCTCTCGTATGGCGACCAGCGGCGCTTGGAAATCGCCCGCGCCCTGGCCACCGAACCGCAACTGCTGGCGCTGGACGAACCGGCGGCCGGCATGAACGCCACCGAAAAATTGGCCTTGCGCGAATTGCTGGTGAAGATCCAAGCCGAAGGTAAAACCATCCTCTTGATCGAACACGATGTGAAGCTGATGATGGGCCTGTGCAATCGCATCACCGTGCTGGACTACGGCAAGCCCATTGCCGAAGGCGTACCGGCCGATGTGCAGAAGAACCCGGCCGTGATCGAAGCCTACCTGGGCGCCGGACATTAAGCGAGACCACAGAACATGACAACCAACATCCTCAAAGTCGAACAACTGAGCGTGGCCTATGGCGGCATCCAGGCCGTCAAGGGCATTGCGCTGGAAGTCAACGAAGGCGAACTGGTGACCTTGATCGGCGCCAACGGCGCCGGCAAGACCACCACCTTGAAAGCCATCACCGGGACGCTGCCCAGCAGCAAGGTAGACGGCCACGTGTACTACATGGGCAATCCCTTGAAGGGCAAGAAGTCCTTCGAACTGGTCAAGGACAAGCTGGCGATGGTGCCGGAAGGCCGTGGCGTCTTTACGCGCATGAGCATCCACGAAAACCTGCTGATGGGCGCCTACACCAGCAATGACAAGGGCCAGATCGCGGCCGACATCGACCGTTGGTTCGAGGTCTTCCCGCGGCTGAAGGAACGGGCGGCGCAGATGGCGGGTACCTTGTCGGGTGGCGAGCAGCAGATGCTGGCCATGGCGCGTGCGCTGATGAGCCATCCCAAGCTGCTGTTGCTGGATGAACCTTCGATGGGTCTGTCGCCGATCATGGTGGAGAAGATCTTTGAAGTGATCCGCAATGTGTCGGCGCAGGGCATCACCATCCTGCTGGTGGAACAGAACGCCAAGCTGGCGCTGGAGGCAGCGCATCGCGGTTACGTGATGGAGTCCGGTCTCATCACCATGAATGGCCAGGCCAAGCAGATGCTGGATGATCCGCGGGTCAAGGCGGCTTATCTGGGTGAGGGGTGATTTCTTCACTCCCGATCTCGTGAGAACGCCGCAACCGTATGGTTTGCGGCGTTTTTTTCATATCGGTCCGTGCAGGGCGTAGACCGGGACATGCCGATGAGGGGTGATGTCTGTGGAAAATAAAAAGGATAAAAAATAATTAATACCGAATTAAATGCGGATGAATTGCTTTAAATACAGAATTAATATTGGTGCATACCACATAAAATCCGCTTGCCCAATTCCTCCCGATTCTGATCCGCCTCCGACTCCAGACCATGACTACCGTCGCCTCCGCCGCGCCTGCGGCCATCGCTTCCAGCCTGCCTTTCGGCCTCTTCCAGACCGAGTTGCTGCCGGCCCCCAGCCCGCTGCGCGCGGCCATCACTGCCGCCTATCGCCGCGACGAGCGCGAGGCCGTGCAGTGGTTGTTGCAGCAGGTCCAGGGTGACTCAGCCTGGAAAGAGGCGACCCAGCAACTGGCCAAGAAGCTGGTGCAGCAGGTGCGCGAGAAGCGTACCCGCGCCTCCGGCGTGGATGCGTTGATGCATGAATTCTCGCTGTCCTCGGAAGAGGGCGTGGCCCTGATGTGCCTGGCCGAGGCGCTGCTGCGCATTCCCGACCGCCAGACCGCCGACCGCCTGATCGCCGACAAGATCAGCAAGGGCGATTGGCGCAAGCATCTGGGCGAGTCGCCCTCGCTGTTCGTCAACGCCGCCACCTGGGGCTTGCTCATCACCGGCAAGCTGGTCTCCACCAGCAGCGAAAGCGGCCTCACGCAAGCCATTACCCGCCTCATCGGCAAGGGTGGCGAGCCGCTCATCCGCAAGGGCGTGGACCTGGCCATGCGCATGTTGGGCAACCAGTTCGTGACCGGGCAGACCATCGACGAAGCGCTGGAAAACAGCCGTGACAACGAACAGCGCGGGTATCGCTATTCCTACGACATGCTGGGCGAAGCGGCGCTGACCATGCAGGATGCCGATGCCTATTACCAATCCTACGAACAAGCCATCCACGCTATCGGCCGTGCCTCCAATGGCCGCGGCATCAAGGATGGGCCGGGCATCTCGGTGAAGCTCTCGGCGCTGCATCCGCGCTATTCGCGCGCCCAACATGCGCGCGTGATGGGCGAGTTGCTGCCGCGCCTGAAGCAATTGCTGCTGCTGGCCAAGCAATACGACATCGGCTTGAACATCGATGCCGAAGAGGCCGACCGTCTGGAGCTGTCGCTGGACATGATGGAAGTGCTGGTGGCCGATCCTGACCTGGCTGGCTTCGAGGGCCTGGGCTTCGTGGTGCAGGGTTACCAGAAGCGCTGCCCCTTCGTGATCGACTATCTGGTGGATCTGGCGCGCCGTCATGGCCGACGCCTGATGATCCGCCTGGTCAAGGGCGCCTACTGGGATAGCGAAATCAAGCGGGCCCAGGTTGATGGCCTGGAAGGCTATCCGGTCTATACCCGCAAGGCGCACACTGACCTGTCCTACCTGAGCTGCGCGCAAAAGCTGCTGGCGGCAACCGACGTGATCTATCCGCAGTTCGCCACCCACAATGCGCATACGCTCTCGGCCATCTACCACTGGGCCCGTCAGCATCAGGTCGACAATTACGAATTCCAGTGCCTGCACGGCATGGGCGAGACCCTGTACGACCAGGTGGTCGGTGCCGACAAGCTGGGCAAGGCCTGCCGCATCTATGCACCGGTCGGCTCGCACCAGACCCTGTTGGCCTATCTGGTGCGCCGCCTGCTGGAAAATGGCGCCAACTCTTCCTTCGTCAACCAGATCGTCGATGAAGCCGTGCCGCTGGAGCGCCTGGTGGCCGATCCCATCGAGACCGTGCGCGCCCAGGGTGGCGTGCCGCATCCGGCTATCGCCTTGCCGCATCAACTGTATGGCCAGGAGCGCAAGAATTCGGCCGGTATCGATCTGTCCAATGAAGCGCGCCTGCAGCAGCTGGGCCAGTTGTTCGTTGCGATGGCCGACCAACAGTGGCAAGCCGCACCGCTGATCGTGGGCGAACTCGCTGCGCAGGAGGCCCAGACCGTGCGCAATCCGGCCGATCATCGCGAAGTGGTGGGCCAGGTCATCGAAGCCAGCGTGGCTGATGTCGATACCGCACTCGCGGCAGCGACTGCCTATGCGCCGCAATGGCAAGCCACGCCAGCCGCTGAACGCGCCGCCATGCTGGAACGCGCGGCCGACCTGGTCGAAGCGCATATCGCCGAACTGATGGCGCTGGCCGTGCGCGAAGCTGGCAAGTCATTGCCCAATGCGATTGCCGAGGTGCGCGAAGCCGTGGATTTCCTGCGTTACTACGCCGTTGCCTCGCGCCATGACGGCAATGTGCTGGCCTGGGGTCCGGTGGTGTGCATCAGTCCGTGGAATTTCCCGCTGGCCATCTTCATCGGTGAAGTCAGCGCGGCACTGGCCGCCGGCAACGTGGTGCTGGCCAAGCCGGCCGAGCAGACCGCCTTGATCGCCCATCGCGCCGTGCAACTGCTGCACGAAGCTGGCGTGCCGCGTGCAGCCCTGCAATTGCTGCCGGGCCGTGGCGAGACCGTGGGGGCGGCCCTGACTTCGGATGGGCGCGTCAAGGGCGTGATCTTCACCGGCTCTACCGAAGTGGCGCAACTGATCAATCGCACCCTGGCCCAGCGCAAGCATGACGATGGCGATGGCAGCGGTGAACATGGCGAGGTGCCGCTGATTGCCGAGACCGGTGGTCAGAATGCGTTGATCGTCGATTCCTCGGCCCTGGCTGAACAGGTGGTGCAGGACGTGCTCTCCTCGGCCTTCGACAGCGCCGGCCAGCGTTGTTCGGCGCTGCGCATCCTGTGCCTGCAGGAGGATATCGCAGACCGCACCCTGGAGATGTTGAAGGGCGCCATGGCGGAGTTGCGCGTGGGTCGTCCGGATCGCCTGTCCACCGACATCGGGCCGGTCATCGATGTCCAAGCGCGCGACAACCTATTGGCCCACATCGAGCACATGCGCGCCACCGCCCGCGCGGTACACCAATTGCCGCTGGGAGAAGAGTGCCAGCATGGCACCTTCGTCGCGCCGACCGTGATCGAGATCGATGATCTGGCACAGTTGCAGCGCGAAGTCTTCGGCCCGGTCCTGCACGTGCTGCGCTATCGCCGCGATGCGCTGCCGCAGTTGGTCGATGCCATCAATGCCACCGGTTATGGCCTGACCCTGGGCGTACATTCGCGCATCGATGAGACCATCGACTTCGTGGCCCAGCGCGCGCACGTGGGCAATATCTACGTCAACCGCAACATCGTCGGTGCCGTGGTGGGCGTGCAGCCCTTCGGTGGCGAAGGCAAGTCCGGCACTGGTCCCAAGGCCGGTGGTCCGCTCTATTTGAAGCGCCTGCAACGCAATGCGCAACTGCACGAGGAACTGACCCGTGCGCAACCTGCGCAAGTGCCCAATACGCTGCTGGACAGCCTGCTGGACTGGGCCCGTACCCATGGCCACGAACGCCTGGCCGCCAGCGGCCAGCGCTATCACCGCGACAGCCTCTGGCAACGCAGCCTGCTGCTGCCTGGCCCTACCGGCGAGCGCAATACCCTGGGCTTTGCCCCGCGCGGTCTGGTGCTGTGCGTGGCCGGTAGCGTCGGTACGCTATTGAATCAACTGGCGGCGGCCTTGGCCACCGGTAACACGGTGCTGGTCGATGAGGCGAGCGCCGCACTACTGCCGGCGGGCTTGCCGGCACCGGTGCGCACGGCCATCCGTCGTGCCAGCCAGATCGATGCCGAGCCGCTGCAGGCGGCGCTGGTGGACAGCCACCAGGCAGCTTCCTGGCGCGTGCGTTTGGCCGCTCGTGAGGGCGCGCTGGTGCCGCTGATCCTGTGCAGTGAAGACGGTGCCATTCCCTTGTGGCGTCTGCTGGCCGAGCGCGCGCTGTGCGTCAACACCACGGCCGCGGGTGGTAATGCCAGCCTGATGACCATTTCCGTGTAAGCACTCCCGCTCTGTGAGACGGGCGCCCTGGCCGACAAGCCAGGGCGCCCGTTTTTGTTGCAGGCGTACAATATCGGCCTCAATGGAGGCGGCCGGGTCGCATGACTTGCAATCCGGCTGGCCAGCCCCATCTCGGCAGGAACGCGGACACGGCACGCCGGTCTGCAGCTCCCAGGCACATATTGAACAGAGGCAAGCATGGAACAATTTCACGGCACCACCATCCTTTCCGTCCGTCGCGGCAATCAGGTCGCGCTGGGCGGCGACGGCCAGGTGACGCTTGGCAACATCGTCATGAAGGGCAGTGCGCGCAAGGTACGCAAGCTCTACCACGGCAAGGTTCTGGTCGGTTTCGCCGGCGGCACGGCCGATGCCTTCACCCTGCTCGACCTGTTCGAAGCCAAGCTGGAAAAGCACCAGGGCAACCTGATGCGGGCTTCGGTGGAGCTGGCCAAGGATTGGCGCACCGACCGCATGTTGCGGCGCCTGGAGGCGATGCTCTTGTGCGCCGACAAGGAGACCACCCTGGTCATCACCGGCAACGGCGACGTGCTCGAACCCAATGACGGTATTGGCGCTATCGGCTCCGGTGGCAGCTATGCGCAATCGGCGGCCAAGGCCCTGTACGACAACACCGACCTGGCGCCGGCCGACATCGTCAAGAAATCCCTGACCATCGCCGGCGAGCTGTGCATCTACACCAACCTGAACCACATCATCGAGACGCTGGAATAAGCCACGCGCAGCCACTTTTGCGCTCATTCCCCTGATGAATCGTCACAGCGAAAAGATCACCACCATGAATATGACCCCCAAGGAAATCGTCTCCGAACTCGACAAGCACGTCGTCGGCCAAGCCCGCGCCAAGCGTGCAGTAGCCATCGCCCTGCGCAACCGCTGGCGCCGGCAGCAGATCGAGGAGCCGCTGCGCCATGAGATCACGCCCAAGAACATCCTCATGATCGGCCCCACCGGCGTGGGCAAGACCGAGATTGCACGGCGCCTGGCCAAGCTGGCCGATGCGCCCTTCATCAAGATCGAAGCCACCAAGTTCACCGAAGTGGGTTACGTGGGGCGCGATGTGGATACCATCATTCGCGACCTGGTCGATATCGGCATCAAGCAGACGCGTGAACTGGAAACCCGCAAGGTCCGCACCCGCGCCGAGGATGCCGCCGAGGACCGCATCCTGGACGTGCTGCTGCCACCGGCACGCGATTTCGGTTTCACCCCCGATGGCAGCCATGCCGGCGGCGAGAAGGACGACAAGAACACCACCCGCCAGACCTTCCGCAAGCGCCTGCGCGAAGGGGCGCTGGATGATCGCGAGATCGAACTGGAACTGAATGACGCCGCGCCGTCGATGGAAATCATGGCGCCTCCCGGTATGGAAGAAATGACCGAGCAGATCAAGTCCATGTTCTCGGGCCTAGGCAACCAGCGCAAGAAGGCGCGCAAGATCAAGATCAAGGAAGCCATGAAGCTCTTGATCGAGGAAGAAGCCGCCAAGCTGGTCAACGAGGAAGAACTGAAGCAGAAAGCCATTGCCAACGTGGAGCAGAACGGCATCGTCTTCCTCGATGAGATCGACAAGATCGCCACCCGTTCGCAGAACGGCAATGCCGATGTCTCGCGCGCCGGCGTGCAGCGCGACCTGCTGCCGCTGGTGGAAGGCACCACCGTCAATACCAAGTACGGCATGATCAAGACCGATCACATTCTCTTCATTGCCTCGGGTGCTTTCCATTTGTCCAAGCCGTCGGACCTGATCCCCGAATTGCAGGGGCGCTTCCCGATCCGCGTCGAACTGGATTCGCTGTCCATTGCCGACTTCGAGCGCATCCTGACCGGTACCGATGCCTGCCTCACCAAGCAATACGAGGCGCTGCTGGCTACCGAAGGGGTCAAGATCGAGTTCGCCGACAGCGGCATCAAGCGTCTGGCCGAGATTTCGCACACGGTCAATGAAAAGACCGAGAACATCGGTGCGCGTCGTCTCTATACGGTGATGGAAAAGCTGCTGGAAGAGATTTCCTTCACGGCCGGAGAAGCCGGCGTGGAGGGGTTGGCAATCGATGCCGACTATGTCAACGAACGCCTGGGTGAACTGGCCGTGGACGAAGACATGTCGCGCTATGTGCTGTAATTGAAGCATTGCGTGCAAGCGAGGAGGATGCGATGGCCAACAAGACCTTGGGAACGCGGCAGAAGCTGAGCTTTCGCGTGGAGCCATCGCAATCCCGACCGCGCAATCCGGTGGCCGTAGCGGCCCAGCAGCGCGCAGGCGGGGCGGGACCGCATCGCAAGAATGCCTCGGCACAACGGCAGCAATTGAAGTCGGAGCTGTTGAAGAAGCTGGTCGGTGGCGACAAGGATGAGTGAGACCCACGCCTCTACAGGTGATTCACCTAGTGCGAGCAAGATGTTTCAAAATGTTAGGATTTGATGAAAGCGCCGGTAGAGATACCGGCGCTTTTTCCTTGATACAGGCTCTTGACGGGGCAGGGCAAGGCAAGGGTCGGGCAAAGTGGCGATAAAAAAATACAACAATTGCCATTTCAATCTTTCGCTCCCGTCTAAAAAATGACTTCTATCGACCAAGGTGCAGTCATGCGCGACCAGAAGCATTAATGTTTGCCCATCCGACTGCAAGTGCGGATCCTCAAGACTATTTTTAGAGAAGGACGTCACATGAAAAAATCTCTGCTGGCACTCGCCGTTCTGGGCGCGTTCGCAGGCGCAGCACATGCGCAAAGCTCCGTCACGATCTACGGTATCGTCGATACCGGTGTTGTCTACCAAAGCAAGGTTGCCACCGCTGCTGGCGGCACCGGCACCAAGTTCAGCCTGAACTCGGGCATCATCCAGGGTTCGCGTATCGGTTTCAAGGGTGTTGAAGATCTGGGCGGCGGTCTGTCGGCCGTGTTCAACCTGGAAGCTGGCTTCGCCAACGACACCGGCGCTCTGGACGATTCCAAGACCAGCAACACCCTGTTCCGTCGCAAGTCGGTGGTGGGTCTGGCTGGTGGCTTCGGTACCGTGCTGCTGGGTCGTCAAACCGACTTCGCTGACACCATCTCCGCCTACACCGCTGTGAACGACTTCGGTGGCTGGGTCAGCAACTCCGGCTCCGGTCTGGATCGCCTGCAAGGCACCCGTACCAACAACTCCATCAGCTACACCACGGCTAACCTGAACGGCTTCACCGGTAACCTGATGTATGGCTTCGGCGAAACCGCTGGCCAAACCTCGGCTGGTCAATCTTTCGGCGTCGGCGGCAAGTACGACAACGGTCCGCTGGGTCTGGGTATCAACTACTACCAGTCCAAGGCTGGTTCGACCGCGTCTGACACCTCTCTGCTGGGCGCTTCCGGTGCCAGCAGCGTGGGTACCACCAGCACCCTGGCTGGTGACACCGCACAGAAGGTCCTGAACGTGGCAGCTTCCTACCAGTTCGGTCCTGCCCGTGTGTACGGTAACTACTCGCGCGTCAAGCAAGACCTCAACACCCAGGCTAACCTGACCGCCATTGGCGTCGGTTCGCTGACCTCGCTGACCAACCGTACCTTGGCCCGTTCCAACAAGGCTGACATCTATGAAATCGGTACCGCTTACTCCCTGAGCCCCTCGCTCAAGCTGCTGGCGGCTGTTGATCACACCCGTGCCAACTTCGACGGCGTGACCAACAAGACCAAGCTGACCCAAGTCAGCCTGGGTACTGACTACTGGCTGTCCAAGCGCACCGACCTGTATGCCTTCCTGGCTTACACCAAGGCTAGCGACATGGCTAACCCGGGCGTCTCCGACAGCACCGGTACCGATGGCAACCAAGGCGCTGTCGCCGTGGGTATCCGTCACAAGTTCTAATGTGATTTGCACTGCTTGACCTTCGCGGGTCAAGCAAGCTGATGCACAACAGAGCAGGAAGAAGCGCCGCATGAGGTTCATGCGGCGCTTTTTTCATGCGTGCTTCTTTTTTGCATTTTGTTAGATTTTGTAACGTGTTCTGATCTCGTGCAGGTCGTCAAAAAAAGGAGAAATAATATTCTTCGCGTTGCACTCGGGTTCAGCATAGAGAGCTTTCCCTTGGCCAATAGGAGAGCTCATTTTTGGCATTGCGAAAAGCTCGCTTTCCAGTCGCAAAAACATCTTGAAATGCGCTCTGGTAGCGGATCTTGATGACTGTAAAGAAAGCGTAATAAGGCTCCAGGATCGCGCACTTTTGCGCAGCGCACTGCTCTAATGGCAGCCACACTTTCGATGCGCGCAGAGCTGAAGCTCTTCAATGACATGCGCATCGTATCGCTCCCCCACGGACTGGCGAGGCTGCATCAAATTCTAAGGTTTTGATGCTCATCGGACCGACGCAGCTTGCTGCGCCGGAGGGACAGTCTTTGTCCGCAGATTCTGGCTGCGGACCTGCAACGAAAGGAAACGACATGGCGACAAGAGAAGAGCTGGCAGTCATCAAGGCCGCCCGCGCCGGTGAATCGCGTGCGCAATTGGCCCTGGGCCGGCGCTACCTCAACGGCGGCAGCGGCCTGCCGCGCAGCAAGGGTACGGCGTTCTACTGGCTGCGACGTGCTGCGCAGCAGGGTGTCGATGACGCCTGGATGATCATCGGCCGCAACATCACCTACGAACAAGTCAAGGAGTTGTCTCCCCCCCAGGAAGCAGCAGTGTGGTACGAGAAGGCCTTTGAGGCCGGCGTGCCGCAAGCCGGTCTGATCTTCGCGCGCCTGGTGCTGGACCATAGTGAGCAGTTCGACAGCAATGCCCATGCCCGTGCCATTGCGGCGCTGTCGCTGCTGGCCAGCCGTGACGACCACCAGGCCCAGTGGCTGCTGGCACAGCAGATGCAGCGCCACGGCCAACCGGTGGTGCCGGGGGTGGCCGGCTCGGCAGTGGAAGAGCGCTTGATGCAGGAAGCCGCTCGCGCCGGCATCGAACAGGCGCAATACGCCTTGCTCGACAAGGCTTGGCAGCAAGGCCAGAGCGAGGCCTTCGCACGTGGCGCGGCGCCATTGGTGGCGCGCCTCTTTGAGCGCAACAGTGGCGCGCTGGCGCAACTGGACAAGGATGCCGACGCCACCGGCCTGGTGCAGCTGAGCGCCGAAGAAGCCACGCTGCTGCTGCGCTACGGACAATGGCTGGCACGTGCACAGACGCCCGAGCTGACCCAACTGATGCGCTTGTTCGAACTGGCGGCGGTGGCGGGCGAGGTCGAAGCGCGGCTGGAGCTGGGACTGCTATGCGCCAAGATCGACCGTGCCGGCAATCGGGTCTTCATGGAACAGGGTCTGGCCAATTTCAAGAAGGCGCTGCACTGGCTGGTGCTGGCCGGCGAGGGCGGTTCGGCGCTGGCCTGGCACGCGCTGGCGCGCATCTATTCGCGTTCCATCTATTCGCAGCGCAATCTGCAGGTGGCGCAGCAATACCTGGAAAAGGCTGCCGAAGCCGGCCTGGTCGAGGCGCAAAGCGAACTGGCCCAGATCTTCTGGCGCAATCGTCGTGACGACCCCATGCATGACGTCAAGGCGCTGTACTGGTGGCAGCAGGCGGCCGCCCAAGGGGATGCGGCAGCGCTGGCTGCCTTGCAGCCCTTCACGGTCGAGCAACAGGCACAAGCTTGGGCCCAGCAGGCGCACGCCCAGCTCAGCGACAAGCTGCGCAACAGCAGTCCCTTCCTCAGTGCCCGCATCGAACTGGCTGCCATCTTCGGCCTGACCAAGCCGGAGGCGCTGCTCATCGACATCAAGCAAGCCGACTACGGCCACTGCCTGGTGGTGGATATCTGCGCGCATCACGCCCGCAGCAAGCGGCGCTTGATCGCGGTGCAGAGTGAAGCGCAACGGGCGGCCATCAATCGCGTCAGCCGCCTGTTCGGCGATGTCGATTGCGGCTTCAGTGGGCCGGAAGGCAATTACCGGCAGCGCCAGTATCGCCTGCGTACCGCCTTCCCTGAGGTGGCGTAGGACGCGCCGTTAGTGCTGGCGTAGCACATCCTCGCCATCGGGGCCGCCATTCGGCCCGGCCTGGCCAAAGGAATACAGCTCGTAGCTGGTGCCATCCTCATCGGCACCATATTGGTAGGAGTTGCCCCAAGGGTCGCGCGGCAGGCGGTCGACGTAGCCGCCGATCTGCCAGTTGCCCGGCACGGGCGCGCGCGTGGGCTTGATCACCAGCGCCAGCAAGCCTTGTGCGGCGCTGGGATAGCGCCCGTTATCCTGGCGGTAGCGTTCCAGGCCGGCGGCGATGGCTTGCATGTCCTTTTCGGCAGCCAGCGCCTGCGGGCTATGGTCGTGGTTGAAACGCGCCACCAAGGGCGGTACCAGCAAGGCGGCCGCCACTGCCAGCACGGTCAGCACCAGGATCCAGCGCAGTCGCGCCAGGCCGCGCTGCAGGAACAAGAAGGCAGGATGTCGCCGCGAGGGCAAAAGAGAACGGCGCATGAATGCTGCTGGTTGATTGATTCAACGGTAGAGGTGTCAAAGTCGCAAGTATAAGCGCGATAAGCGCGCCGACGCACCGGATGGCGATCCGGCGCGCACACGCAGACCTTGACTCAGGCTTGCAGGGTCACCGGCACGCCGGCCTGGCTGCTGACCACTTCTGACAAGGTGGCGTACAGTTCACTGCCGTCGCGGGTGTTGAGCCAGTGGCGACCGTCATACTTGTAGTGGAAACCGCCCGAGCGCGCAGCCAGCCACATTTCCTGCATGGGGGCCTGGCTGTTGATGATGATCTTGGAGCCGTTTTCCACGCATTCGATTTCCAGCACATTGCCGCTGCGGCTGCATTCCACGTCCAGGTCGCTGGCATCGCAGGCGTCTTCCAGGGCCGTCTCGATGGCGTTGAGGGTGGCGTCAGCCAGGTCCAGGAATTCCGATTCGGTCATGCTACACTCCAAGGCATTCTAAGATTTTGATGTAATCCGACATTTTATCGTGAAGTCACACTATTCTCCCGCCCGTTGTGCAGCTTCCCTGGCGCTGTGCGCCGCCGTCCTGGTACTGGCCGGCTGCGGCCAGAAAGGCCCGCTGTACATGCCCAAGGTGCCGCCGGATCCCTTCGTGCGCACCCAGCCGGCCCAACCGGCGCAGGCGGCGCCTGCGGCAGACGCCCCCGCCGATGAAAAGGCCGATGGCGTGACAGCCACCCCGCGGGACGCCGACTCGCCCAAACGATGATGCCAGGCTGAAACAAAGTACGCCGTATAACGGCCGGTCCCAGCAATGACGCCGACCGTGCCGGATTTCCCAACAGCACTGAATTTTCCGGATCTCCATGTCCCACTTTTCCTATCGCAACGGCGCCTTGCACGCCGAACAGGTTTCCTTGCAGGCGTTGGCCGAACAGTTCGGTACGCCCCTCTACGTCTATTCCAAGGCGGCCCTGGTAGAAAGCTTCTCGGCCTATGCCAACGCCTGCCGCACTGCCGGCCGCGCCGATGGCGCCAAGGGAGGGGCGCTGGTGTGCTATTCGGTCAAGTCCAATTCCAACCTGGCGGTATTGAATCTGCTGGGCAAGCTGGGATCGGGCTTCGATATCGTATCCGCTGGCGAACTGCTGCGTGTGGTAGCCGCCGGTGGCGACGCGCGCAAGGTGATCTTCTCGGGCGTGGGCAAGGGCCGCGATGAAATGAAGCTGGCGCTGGAACATGACATTCTGTGCTTCAACGTCGAATCCATCCCGGAAGTGGCGCGCCTGAACGAAGTGGCCGGCGCCCTGGGCAAGCGCGCGCGCATCTCGCTGCGGGTGAATCCCAACGTGGATGCCAAGACCCATCCCTACATTTCCACGGGCCTGAAGGAAAACAAGTTCGGCGTGGCCTATGAAGATGCACTGAACTGCTACCGCACCGCTGCGGCATTGCCCCACATCGAAGTGGTCGGCATCGATTGCCACATCGGCTCGCAGCTACTGGATGACTCGCCATTGCTGGAAGCCCTGGACAAGATCATCGACATGGTCGATGCACTGGAAGCCGAAGGCATCCCCATCCACCATCTCGACATCGGTGGCGGCATCGGCATCCGTTACGACGATGAGCAACCGGTCGCCATCGACCACTACCTGGCACGCGTGTTCGCCCGCGTCGATGCCTGGCGTGCCAAGAAATACGATGGTCGCCCGATCCAGGTGATGTTCGAGCCGGGCCGCTCGGTGGTCGGTAATGCCGGCCTGCTGCTCACCGAGGTGCAATACCTCAAGCATGGTGAAGAAAAGAACTTCGCCGTAGTCGATGCTGCCATGAACGATTTGATGCGCCCGGCCATGTACGAAGCCTGGCATGGCGTCCAGACAGTGAAGGAAAACGCCGGCCAGCCCCGCATCTACGATGTCGTCGGCCCGGTATGTGAATCCGGCGACTGGCTGGCCCGCGCGCGCGAACTGGCCATCGAAGAAGGCGATCTGCTGGCGCTGATGTCGGCCGGCGCCTATGGCATGACCATGGCCTCCAACTACAACACCCGCGGCCGCGCTGCCGAAGTGCTGGTCGATGGCCAGCAGGCACACCTGGTCCGTGCCCGTGAAAACCCGGCTGACTTGTTCGCACTCGAAAAGATCGTCGACTGAGGCATATTGTTGATTGTTTGATCAGCGGCAGCCCCGGCAACGCGGCTGCCGTTTATTTTTGGATATCACTTCTTAATTGCCCGGCAACACGCGGCGGGTCGGGATTGCAGAAATTTTTTGCAGAGCCGCATTTTTGTTTTGCCTTTCGGAAATTTGGGCGCAAAATAGCCGTCCGTCCAAAAACAAACGATTCATCACAACTGCCTGAGGCGCGCCGCTGCGCCACCCGAGACCAGGCACAGCAGCACGGGACGCGAGGGAGAACACCATGGCTACCGGGAGGGTGGTCGGTAGTGCTAGACAGGGGAATTCCATGCAAGTCTTGGAACGCACAGGGGAAGATCGCGACAGACGCGCGGCCAGCGATGCCATCGCGCGCGCCAGCCACATCAGCAGCAGTGTCCAGGCCGAGGCCCATGGGCTGCCACGCACTGCGCAGATGAGCGCCGACGAGCTTGAAGTGCAAGCTTCGCACATTACTGCGGCGGCCGTGGCCGCCGCCGCCGTGACAGCAGCGGTGGCCACCTCGGCGGCTACGGCCAGCCTGCCCTATGGCGATGAGCCGGCAACCACCCCATCAGCGACCGCGGCCCAGGACGTGCCGCAGGCCGAGGCCAGTCCCCAGGTTGTCAGCCGGGGTCCGCGTGGTCCCCGCGAGCCGGCCCCGATCCAGGTGTCCACCCGTCGCGCCTTGCTGGTGTCGCTGTTGACCCTGGTCATCATCGGCCTGGCCGTCTGGGCCGCGGCCCAGTGGCCGCAGCGCTCCTTGAAGCCGGTGTTGCCGCAATTGCCGGCACAGTCCACCGCCGCCACCGATGCGACGCCGTCCGCAGAGCCGGCCAGCAGCCAAGCCGCTCCCGGACCGGAGGTGATCGCCGAGTTGCAGCAGGAAGCCGAACAGAAAGCCAACCTGCTGAGCCAGAAACGGGCCGCTGCCGAGGCCCGCCATCGCCGCGAGGATGCCGCCCTGGCCCTGCGCGAACAGCGCCGCCGGGAAGCCGAGGCGCAACTGGCCAATGCCCGCGCCAAGGCCGAGCGCGCCCAAGCCGCGCTGCCGCAGCCGGAAGTGGTGCAGGTGGTGCCGGCGCCCTCGCTGGCCGAGCAGGTCAAGCAATGCAGCACCCTGTCGCTGTTTGCCCGTGAAAGCTGCCTGTGGAAACTGTGCGACGGCCAGTGGGGCAAGAACGGCTGCCCCTCCTACGAGCACAGCAACGAAGGCGCCTGAGCCGCCCCACGCTCCAGTATGTCCAGTATTGCCTTCGCGCCGCCGCTCCTGGCCGCGCAAGCCCCTCTTCATTGCCCGCTGATTCCCTGACGAAATCCTGACTCCCACCCCCTGCGGGCGGGAGCAATTCTTGCTTGCAGAACGCTTGATCGACGCTGTGCCGCCGGCGCGGCTGTGGCCCGGCAGCGACAGATGAAAAGTCTTGCCGCAAGCGGCTTTGCGCACGGTAGTTGCCGCTATAATGCGCGTTTTTCTCACCACCCCCCTGCAAGGAAAAGGCATGAATGCACTGCTCTGGTTCGTCGTCCTCTATTGGGTCATCTCGGTCGGCATCGGCCTGTATGCCACCCGCTATGTCAAGAGTTCGAAGGACTACGCCGTGGCCGGCCGCGCGCTGCCCATGTCGGTGGTGACGGCTACCGTCTTTGCCACCTGGTTCGGTTCGGAAGCGGTGCTGGGGGTGTCCTCCACCTTCCTCAAGGATGGCCTGGGCGGCATCGTGGCCGATCCTTTCGGTTCTTCCCTGTGCCTGATCCTGGTCGGTGTTTTCTTCGCCAAGCGCCTGTACCGGATGAATCTTCTGACCATCGGTGACTACTACAAGAAGCGTTTCGGCCGGGCTGCCGAAATGCTGGTCACCATCTGCATCGTCATTTCCTACCTGGGCTGGGTGGCGGCGCAGATCAAGGCGCTGGGGCTGGTGTTCAATGTCGTCTCGGGCGGCTACATCCCCATGCACTGGGGCATGATCATCGGCGCTGGCAGCGTGCTCATCTATACCTTGATGGGTGGCATGTGGGCCGTGGCCATTACCGACTTCCTGCAGATGATCATCGTGGTGGTCGGGATGCTGTATATCGGATATGAAGTTTCCGGCATGGTCGGCGGCCCCGGCGTGGTGATCGCGCACGCGGCCGAGGCCGGCAAGTTCAACTTCTGGCCGGCGGCTGAACTGAAGGACGTGCTGTGGTTCTTTGCCGCCTGGATCACCATGATGCTGGGCTCGATCCCGCAGCAGGACGTGTTCCAGCGCGTGATGTCTTCCAAGAATGAAAAGGTGGCCCGCAACGCCTCGGTGCTGGGTGGCGTGATCTATTTCTTCTTCGTCTTCATCCCGATCTTCCTGGCCTATTCGGCCACGCTGATCGACCCGGCCATGGTCTCGCGCCTGCTGGAAACCGATTCGCAACTGGTCCTGCCCACCCTCATCATGGAAAAGATGCCGGTGTTCGCCCAGGTGATGTTCTTCGGCGCCTTGCTGTCGGCCATCAAGAGCTGCGCCAGCGCCACCCTGCTGGCGCCCTCGGTGACCTTCACCGAAAACGTGCTCAAGGAAATCCGCCCCTGGAAGAACGACCGCGAATTCCTGTTCTCGATGCGCGCCGTGGTGCTGCTCTTTACCGTGGGCGTGACCTCGCTGGCCCTGAACAGCCAATCCAGCATCTATGAAATGGTCGAGAACGCCTACAAGGTCACGCTGGTGGCGGCCTTCGTGCCGCTGGCCTTCGGGGTCTACTGGCAGCGCGCCACCCGCCAGGGAGCCTTGATGGCCATGGTGCTGGGCCTGGTGTCCTGGATCACGCTGGAATACGTGGCCCCGGACGGCCTGTGGCCGCCGCAACTGGCCGGTCTGCTGTTCTCCATCGGCGGCATGGTGGTCGGCTCCCTCATGCCGCAGGTGCTGGCCCCGGTGCCGCCCATGGTGGCGGTGCCCGCCGAGGGCAGCGTACAGTCCTGACCCCTCTTGCCTGATTGAAACGGTCGCCCGGCCTTGCCGCGCGGCCGTTTCGTCTTTTTGGGGATGGCGCCAGAACTGCTGGGCCAAGTGCTGTCAAAGCAATTCCAACGCCCGGGTTTTCGAAGTTATTCGATATTTAATTGACAATAATTCGAGATCAAGCCGGAACTTATTTGCTTTCCATCAACCTGAAATGGCATGACTGAGCACACTCGCCCCTACGATGTGTCTGCGGATGCATTGTTTCTGGATTTCGACGGCACCTTGGTCGACCTGGCGCCCCAGCCTGAGGAGATCGTGGTACCGCCGGAGCTGATCACGCTCCTGCAGCGCATCCAGCAAGAATCGGACGGCGCGCTGGCCATCGTCAGCGGTCGCCCCCTCGATCAACTGGACTTCTTCCTGGCCCCGCTGCGCCTGCCGGCTGCCGGTGTGCATGGCGCCGAGCGCCGCACGGCCGATGGCCGCATCCTGCAGCAGCCGGTGCCGGACGTGCATCACCTGCGCGAGCGCCTGTTGCCGCTGGTGGAGTCGCATCCCGGCCTGCAACTGGAGCTCAAACGCGGCGCCCTGGCTCTGCATTACCGCCACGCCGCCCATCTGGAGCAGCGCTGCGTCGAGACCATGATGGACGCGCTGCGCCATGAACCCGGCTTCACCCTGCTGCACGGCAAGATGGTGGTGGAAGCCAAACCGCACATCAACAAGGGCGATGCCGTCGCCGCCTTCCTGCATGAAGCACCGTTCCGGGGGCGCCGTCCGGTCTTCATTGGCGACGACGTGACCGACGAAGCCGGTTTTGCCATTGCCCAGGGGGAAGTCTTCGGCGGACTCGGCATCAAGATCGGTGCCGGCCCCAGCCAGGCTCTGCAACGCCTGGCTGATCCAGCCGCCGTATTGAACCTGCTGCGCCAGAGTGTGGAGGTGCGCAGCACCTCTGGATAGCCGTCGTACCGGCATGTTTGCCGGCCCGCAGCACATCGCCTTCCATCAAGAAATCTGACCCACAGAACAGAGCACGAGGAACCATGAGCCAGCCCAGCCCCGACCCCCAGCAAGAAGCACAACCGCAGCCGCATTCGCAGACCCAGCATTCGGAACAACCGCACCTGGCCGCCCAGGCCCACGACCTGCCCTCGACCTCTTCGCTGGAGCTGGGCGTGATCGGCAATTGCGCCTTCTCGGCGCTGGTGGACAAGATGGGCCGCATCGTCTGGTGCTGCCTGCCGCGCTTCGATGGCGACCCGGTCTTCAATGCCCTGCTCGACCCCACCGACAATGGCGCGCTGTGGTCTTTCCAGTTGGAGAATTTTTCCCACAGCGAGCAGTGGTACGAGCCCAATACCGCCGTGCTGCGCACCCGTCTCTACGATACGCTGGGGCAGGGCATCGAGATCACCGACCTGGCACCGCGCTTCCAGAGCCGTGGTCGTTTCTTCCGCCCGCTGCAACTGGTGCGCCGCATCCATCCGCTGTCGGGTGCGCCACGGATGCGCGTGGTGCTGCGTCCCAAGTTCGACTGGGGCCGCGAAGAACCGCTGCAGACACGCGGCAGCAACCATATCCGCTATGTCGGCCAGGAGCAGACCCTGCGGCTGAACACCGATGCACCCATCAGCTACATCGTCGGCGAGACCGCCTTCGTGGTCAGCCGGCCCTACAACTTCATCCTCGGCCCGGATGAAACCCTGCACGGCGGCATCAACGACACCGCCCGCGACTTCGAGCAGGAAACCACCGCCTACTGGCGCAACTGGAGCCGCGCCCTGGCCACCCCGCTGGAGTGGCAGGATGCCGTGATCCGTGCCGCCATCACGCTGAAATTGTCGGTGTATGAAGATACGGGCGCCATCATCGCCGCCATGACCACCAGCGTGCCCGAAGCACCGGGCAGCCAGCGCAACTGGGACTATCGTTATTGCTGGCTGCGTGATGCTTTCTTCGTGGTACGCGCACTCAACAGTCTGTCCGAACTGGGCACTATGGAAGACTACCTGCGCTGGCTGACCAACGTGGTGGTGCGTTCCGGCGGCGGCCACGTGCAGCCCTTGTACGGTATCGGCCTGGAAGAAGCGCTGCCCGAACAGATCCTGGACCACCTGCCAGGCTACCAGCACCACCAGCCGGTGCGGGTGGGCAACCAGGCTTATGAACACTTCCAGCATGACGTCTACGGCAACATCGTGCTGGGCGCGGCGCAGGCCTTCCACGACATGCGCCTGCACCATCGCGCCGGGGCCGAGCATTTCCAGCATCTGGAAGCCGTGGGTGAGCGCGCCTACGAGGTCTACCACCAGCCCGATGCCGGCATGTGGGAGCTGCGTACCCGCTCGCGCATCCATACGTCGTCGGCGCTGATGAGCTGGGCCGCCTGTGACCGCCTGGCCAAGATCGCCGCCCGCGTCGACCTGCCCGAACGCGCCCGCTACTGGGGCGACCGCGCCAAGGAAATCGGCGACCGCATCTTGACCGAAGCCTGGAACGAGCAACGCCAGGCCTATGCCGAAAGTTTCGGCGGGCGCGACCTCGATGCCAGCGTGTTGCTGATGGTGGAAGTGGGCCTGATTGCACCCACCGACAAGCGCTTCATATCGACCGTGGAAGCGCTGGAAAAGTCGCTCTGCGACGGCCCCTACATGCGCCGCTACGAAGCCCCGGACGACTTCGGTCGCCCCGAGACCGCCTTCAACATCTGCACCTTCTGGCGCATCGATGCATTGGCGCGCATCGGCCGCAAGGAGCAGGCGCGCGAGATCTTCCAGGCCATGCTCGATGCCCGCAACCACCTGGGTCTTTTGTCCGAGGATACGCACCCGGTCACGCGCCAGATGTGGGGCAACTTCCCGCAGACCTATTCGATGGTGGGCATCATCAACTGTGCGATGCGCTTGTCGGCTTCGTGGGAGGCGGTGATCTGATGGGTAGACTGGTCGTTGTTTCCAATCGTCTCGCCGACCCGCGCAAGCCGGCTGCCGGTGGCCTGGCCGTAGCCCTGGGCGAGACCCTGAAGAAGACCGGCGGACTGTGGTTCGGCTGGAGCGGCAAGGTGGTCGAGGATGGCACGCCTGGCGAGGGCGAGCTGCGCGTCAACCAGGCCGGCCCCGTGACCCTGGCCGAGCTGGACCTGTCCCAGGAAGACCATGACGCCTACTACCGCGGCTATGCCAATGGCGTGCTGTGGCCGGTGTTCCACTATCGCCTCGACCTGGCGCATTTCGAAGCCGGCCACCTGGGCGGCTATCGCCGGGTGAACCAGCTCTTCGCGCGCAAATTATTCCCCTTGTTGAAGCGCGATGACATCGTCTGGATCCACGATTACCACCTCATCCCCCTGGCCGCCGAACTGCGCGCCATGGGCTGCGAGGCGCGCATCGGCTTCTTCCTGCATATCCCGCTGCCGCCGCCACCGATCCTGACCGCCATTCCCTCGCATGAATGGCTCATGCGCGCCTTGTTTGCCTACGATCTGGTGGGCTTCCAGAACCACGCCGACCTGCAGCACTTCGCCCAGTACGTGCAAGCCGAAGCCACCGCCGAGCCGGTCGGACCCAACCAGTTCCGCGCCTTCAACCGTACCGTTCATGCCAATGCCTTCCCCATCGGCATCGACGTGGTCGAATTCCAGCGCCTGGGCCAGGCCAAGGAAGCGCGCGATACCTATGAAAGCACCAAGGCCGAGTATTCGCGCCGGCGTCTGTTGATCGGGGTCGACCGGCTGGATTATTCCAAGGGCTTGCCGCAGCGCATCCGCGCCTTCCGCGAACTGCTGCGCCTGTACCCGGAAAACCGCCACAGCGCCACCTTGCTGCAGATCGCCTCGCCCAGCCGCGAAGACGTGGAAGCCTACGGCGACATCCAGCGCGAGCTGGAAAGCCTGTGCGGCTCCATCAACGGTGACTTCGGCGACTTCGACTGGATGCCGATCCGCTACATCCACCGCACCGTGGCGCGCCGTCGCCTGCCGGGTTTGTACCGCGCCTGCGCGGTGGCGCTGGTGACGCCGCTACGCGATGGCATGAACCTGGTGGCCAAGGAATTCGTCGCCGCCCAAGATGAGGACGACCCCGGCGTGCTGGTGCTGTCGCGCTTTGCGGGCGCGGCCGAGCAGATGAAAGCCGCGCTCATCATCAATCCCTACGACACCCACGGCACCGCCCAGGTGATCCAGCAAGCCTTGCAGATGTCGCCATCCGAACGGCGCGAACGCCATGCTGCCCTGATGGACAATATCCGCCGCTTCGACGTCCATTGGTGGTGTCGTGAATTTTTGGACACCTTGCGCAGCAGCCGCGCCGCCCCGGTGGACAGTTGAGGGGGGGGGGCGTCGAAGGCAGGTGAAGAAACTTTCCATGATGCAAAGTTTTTGGGCGCGCCGCCCTCCATGTCGTCGCGCCAGCGCATCGCCCTTGTCCCCAGGTTCGGTAAAACTCCGCCAAAAGCCTTTATAATTCAGGGTTTTGGAAGTTTTTTGCGGAGTTA
Organism: Herbaspirillum sp. B65; assembly: GCF_000333555.1. NCBI lineage: Bacteria > Pseudomonadati > Pseudomonadota > Betaproteobacteria > Burkholderiales > Oxalobacteraceae > Herbaspirillum > Herbaspirillum sp. B65. The sequence continues at coordinate 21,365 of NZ_BADI01000085.1, forward strand.
GTCATGCCCATTTACGCGTATCGCTGCGAAGCGTGTGGTTTTGCCAAGGATGTCTTGCAGAAGATCTCTGACGATGCGTTGACCGTTTGCCCCTCCTGCCACAAGGACAGCTTCAGGAAGCAGTTGACTGCGGCCGGCTTCCAGTTGAAGGGTTCGGGCTGGTACGTGACCGATTTCCGGGGCAACGGCAGCGGCACGGCCAACAGCAAGGGCGCCAACGGCACCGGTATAGCTGGTGCTGCCGACGCCCCCGCTGCCGCCGAACCTGCCGCCGCTGCCCCAGCCGCTGCTGCAAGCGCACCGGCGCCGGCAGCCGCCCCCGCTCCTGCGGCGGCACCCTCCACCCCCAGCGCAAGCTAACGAGGTTTCCCTTCCCCCATGCGCAAATACTTCATCACGGGTCTGCTGATCCTGGTTCCCCTGGCCATCACCTTATGGGTGCTGAACCTGATCATCAGTACCATGGACCAGTCGCTGCTGCTGCTGCCCGAGGCCTGGCGGCCGGCGCACTGGCTGGGCCACAACATCCCCGGCCTGGGGGCGATCATGACGCTGTTGATCGTGTTCCTCACGGGCTTGGCCGCGCGCAACTTCATCGGCCGCCGCCTGGTGCTGCTGTGGGAAGGCCTGCTGACCCGCATTCCGGTGGTGAAGTCGATCTATTCCAGCGTCAAGCAGGTCTCCGATACGCTGTTCTCGCCCTCCGGCAATGCTTTCCGCAAGGCGGTGCTGATCCAGTACCCGCGCCAGGGTTCCTGGACCATCGCCTTCCTGACCGGCGCGCCGGGCGGTGAGGTCAAGCACCACCTGCAGGGTGACTTCATCAGCGTGTACGTGCCCACCACCCCCAACCCGACTTCCGGTTTCTTCTTGATGCTGCCGCGTGCCGATGCCATCGAGCTCGACATGACGGTGGATGCAGCCCTGAAGTACATCGTCTCCATGGGCGTGGTCGCCCCCGAGATGGTCACCGACAAGAAGATCATCACCGACGCGGCGGCGCCGAAGAATTGACGGGGCGGCCGGCGTCTTGCCCGGCCAGCCCCACCTTCGCCCTTAGCGTCTTCTCTTTCGAATCCAACAAGAACACTGTCAACGGAATCACAACCATGTCCATGCGAACCCAATACTGTGGCCTCACTACCGAGGCACTGCTCGGCCAAACCGTTAGCCTGTGCGGCTGGGTGCACCGTCGCCGCGATCACGGCGGCGTGATCTTCATCGACCTGCGCGACCGCGAAGGTCTGGTCCAGGTGGTCTGCGACCCGGATCGCGCCGATGTCTTCAAGAACGCCGAATCGGTGCGCAACGAATTCTGCCTGCGCATCACCGGTCTGGTGCGCAACCGCCCGGAAGGCACCACCAACGCCAACCTGAAGTCGGGCAAGATCGAAGTGCTGTGCCACGAACTGGAAGTGCTGAACCCGTCGGTGACGCCGCCGTTCCAGCTGGATGACGACAGCCTGTCCGAAACCACCCGCCTGACCCACCGCGTGCTGGACCTGCGCCGTCCGCAGATGCAGAACAACCTGCGCCTGCGCTACAAGGTCGCCATGGAAGTGCGCAAGTTCCTGGATGCGCAAGGCTTCATCGACATCGAAACCCCGATGCTGACCAAGTCCACCCCGGAAGGCGCGCGCGACTACCTGGTGCCCTCGCGCGTGAACGCCGGTGAATTCTTCGCCCTGCCGCAATCGCCACAGTTGTTCAAGCAGCTGCTGATGGTGGCCAACTTCGACCGCTACTATCAGATCACCAAGTGCTTCCGCGACGAAGACCTGCGTGCCGACCGTCAGCCCGAATTCACCCAGATCGACTGCGAAACCTCCTTCCTCAACGAACAGGAAATCCGTGACCTGTTCGAAGGCATGATCCGCCTGGTCTTCAAGAACGCGCTGGATATCGACCTGCCGAACCCGTTCCCGGTGATGGACTTCGCCACTGCCATGGGCATGTATGGTTCGGACAAGCCGGACATGCGCGTCAAGCTCGAATTCACCGAACTGACCGACGTCATGAAGGACGTCGACTTCAAGGTCTTCTCGGGTGCTGCCAACAGCGAAGGCGGCCGCGTGGTGGGCCTGCGCGTGCCGGGCGGTGCAGAAATGCCGCGTTCGGAAATCGACGCCTACACCCAGTTCGTCGCCATCTACGGCGCCAAGGGTCTGGCCTACATCAAGGTCAATGAAAAGGCCAAGGGCCGTGACGGCCTGCAATCGCCCATCGTCAAGAACATCCACGATGCCGCCCTGAACGCCATCCTGGAAAAGACCGGCGCGCAAGACGGCGACCTGATCTTCTTCGGCGCCGACAAGGCCAAGGTGGTCAACGATGCCATCGGCGCGCTGCGCGTGAAGATCGGCCACAGCGAATTCGGCAAGAAGAACGGCCTGTTCGATGACGAATGGCGTCCGCTGTGGGTGGTTGACTTCCCCATGTTCGAATACGACGAAGACGGCCAGCGCTGGGTTGCCCTGCACCACCCGTTCACCTCGCCCAAGGATGGCCACGAAGACTTCATCTCGACCAACCCGGGTGCGGCCATCGCCAAGGCCTACGACATGGTGTTGAACGGTTGGGAACTGGGCGGCGGCTCGGTCCGTATCCACCGCGCCGACGTCCAGAGCAAGGTGTTCCGCGCCCTGAAGATCGATGACGAAGAAGCCCGCCTGAAGTTCGGCTTCCTGCTGGACGCCCTGCAATACGGCGCGCCCCCGCACGGCGGCATCGCCTTCGGCCTGGACCGTCTGGTCACCATGATGGCCGGCGCCGAATCGATTCGCGACGTGATCGCCTTCCCCAAGACCCAGCGCGCCCAGTGCCTGCTGACCCATGCGCCGTCGGAAGTGGACGAGAAGCAGTTGCGCGAGCTGCATATCCGCCTGCGCAATACTGAGCCGGCAGTGAAGGCCTGATCGCTTTATCGAGTTTTTCGATAAGCCCATCGAAAAAGCGCGTGCCGAAATGCACGCGCTTTTTTTATGCTCGTCAGCACATCGAGCAAGCTGCTCTGAGAAGACGCCGTCCCGATACAATGGAGCCTTTCCCGCATCACGGACAGGCCATGACGCAAGCCAAGCCCTACAAGATTCCCGAATCGGTGCTGGTGGTGATCCACAGCGCCGATCAGCATGTATTGTTGATCGAACGCGCCGACCAGCCCGGTTTCTGGCAATCGGTGACCGGCTCCAAGGATAGTCTCGACGAAGAACTGTCGGAGACTGCCCGACGCGAAGTGGAGGAAGAAACCGGCATCGTCCTCACCGATGGCAGCGTAGAATCGGGCAGCGATGGAACCAGATGCGTGCCGCGCGCGCATCTGCGCGACTGGCAACTTTCCAACATCTATGAAATCTATCCGGTCTGGCGGCATCGCTATGCGCCGGGCGTGACCAAGAATACCGAGCACGTCTTTGGCCTGCTGGTGCCGCGCGACATCCCGGTTACGCTGGCCCCGCGCGAGCATACCCGCTATGCCTGGCTACCCTATCGCGAAGCGGCCGACCGCTGCTTTTCGCCCTCCAATGCAGAGGCGATCCTGCAGTTGCCCAGCTATCTGGCCAGGTAGCCGTCTGCATGGCGCCAGGGCTGTCCAGACAAGAACAACAGAAAGGCTGCATCGATGAAGCTGCGCGTTGCTACATACAACATCCACAAGGGCGTTACCTCGTTCGCCGGACGCCCGCGCATCCTGGCGTTGAAGCAGGCGCTGGCGCAACTGGACCCGGACATCCTGTTCCTGCAGGAAGTGCAGGGCCGGCATGACCTCAATGCCCTGCGCCATGCGTCCAACTGGCCACAGCAGGGCCAGCACGAATTCCTGGCCGGCGACACGCACCACGCCGCCTACGGCATGAACGCCGTCTACGACCACGGTCACCACGGCAATGCCTTGATCTCGCGCTTTGAAATCGCTTCCATCCGCAATCAGGATGTCTCTGACCACGCCTATGAATCGCGCGGCATCCTGCATTGCGTGGTGCCGGTGGAAGGGGTGGAGGTGCATTGCTACGTGATCCATCTGGGCTTGTTCGCCAATGGCCGGCGTCGCCAGACCGATGCGCTGATCCAGGCGGTCAGCACTTCCTCACCACCTGATGCCCCACTGCTGATTGCCGGTGACTTCAACGACTGGACCAATCAGTTGAGCCGCACGCTGTACCAGAACCTGGGGGTGGTGGAAGTGTTCGACCAGCCGCAACCGACTGCACGTGGTGTGATGCAGGGCTTGCGCCGGCTGGGTGGCCTGTCGGCGCCGATCCGCCCGGCGCGCACCTTCCCGGCCATGATGCCGTGGCTGCGACTGGACCGTATCTACGTGCGTGGTTTCCGTGTGGAAATGGCGCAGGTGTTGAAGGATGGACCGTGGGCGCGCCTGTCGGACCATGCGCCCATCGTCACCGAACTGCAGTTGGCCTGACCTTGCGCCACCTCGCCTTTACCGACGGCAACCAGATCGCGCTGCTGCACAGTGGCGCGGGTTTCTATCCGGCACTGATCAACGCCATCGAGGCGGCACGCGTCGAGATCTACCTGGAAACTTATATTTTTTCGCTGGATGACACCGGTGTGCTGGTATGCGAAGCGCTGCAAAGGGCCGCTGGGCGTGGCGTAGTGGTCTACGTCATCAATGACTGGCTGGGAACCGGTCGGGAAAATACTAAGAAACTGCACCTCGCCCTGAGCGCGGCCGGCGTCCAGCATCGCTCCTTCAATCCCTGGTTTCGCCGTGGCGTGGCGCGCAGCCATCGCAAGCTGTGCGTGGTGGATCGCCAGGTGGCTTTCGTCGGTGGACTCAATATCAATGACGACATGGTCTCCGACCGCGACCATGTCACGCCGCTACCGGCGCCGCGCTGGGACTTTGCGGTCAGCATCATCGGTCCGCTGGTGCAAGAGGTCTATCGTGAAGTGCAAGCGCAATGGCTGCGCGTGGGCCATATGAAGTTGAAAGCGCGCTGGCGCAATTTCAGGCGTTTGCGTCACGGCCATCCCGGGCCGGTGCATGACCAGACCCAGGCCGCCCTGGTGGTACGCGACAACTTCCGCAACCGCCGTACCATCCAGCGCGCCTACCTGCAGGCACTGGGACGTGCGCGCGAAACCGCCTTCCTCGCCAATCCTTACTTCGCCCCCGGTCGCAAGATGCGCCGGGCACTGGAAGAGGCTGCCCTGCGCGGCGTGAAGGTCACCCTGCTGTTGGGCGTGGGCCAGTTCGTGATGCAGGATGCGGTGGCGCATTCCTTCTATCCCAAGCTGCTGCGGGCGGGGGTGCGCATCGTCGAATATACCCATACCGAACTGCACGCCAAGGTGGCCGTGATCGACGACAAGTGGTCCACGGTCGGATCGAGCAATTACGATGGTCTGTCATTGTTCGTGAACCAGGAAGCCAACGTGGTGATCCAGGATACCGCCTTCGCCGGTTACTTGCGCCAGGAGATCGAGGCGGGGGCGGCGCACGGGCGGGTGGTGCATCTGGCGGACTTCCTGCACGTGCCCTGGTACAAGCGCGCCGCCTATGGTGCTGCCTTCCTCCTTTATCGCACGGTAATTCATATCATCACGCTGGGAAAAGACGCCTGAGCCTTATCTTGCGCTCACTTGATGTACCGAAAATTCACCATATCGCATTCCCAGCTGAAATGGACTAAGATGACCATCCCGGTTTTCCAAGGGCAGCCGCTACGGCTTCCTGCTATTTCAATAAAAGGAGCGAGTTATGGATGATGTGGTCATTGTCGCAGCACAGAGAACGGCGATCGGCAAGTTCGGCGGATCCTTGTCGAAGATTGCCGCAGCCGATCTGGGTGCGCAAGTCATCAAGGCCTTGCTGGCCAAGACCGGCATCAAGCCCGAAGCCATCAGCGAAGTCATCCTCGGCCAGGTGCTGACCGCGGGCCTGGGCCAGAACCCGGCGCGCCAGTCGGTCATCAAGTCCGGCCTGCCCGACATGGTCCCGGCCTTCGTGGTCGGCAAGGTCTGCGGCAGCGGCCTGAAGGCCGTGCAACTGGCGGCCCAGGCCATTCGTTGCGGCGACGCCCAGATCGTCATCGCCGGCGGCCAGGAAAACATGAGCGCCTCGCCGCATGTCCTGAACAACTCGCGTGACGGTTTCCGCATGGGCGACGCCAAGCTGACCGACACCATGATCGTCGACGGCCTGTGGGACGTCTACAACCAGTACCACATGGGCATCACGGCCGAGAACGTGGCCAAGAAGTTCGAGATCAGCCGCGAAGAACAGGATGCCTTCGCCGCCGCGTCGCAGAACAAGGCCGAAGCGGCGCAGAAGGCCGGCCGCTTCAAGGATGAGATCGTCCCCATCGAGATCAAGGGCAAGAAGGAAACCGTGGTCTTCGACACCGATGAATTCGTCAAGCATGGCGTGACTGCCGAAGCCCTGGCCGCACTGCGTCCGGCCTTCGACAAGGCCGGCACGGTGACGGCGGGCAACGCCTCGGGCATCAACGATGGTGCCGCTGCGGTGGTGGTCACCTCGGCCAAGCTGGCCGCTGAACTGGGCCTGCCGGTGCTGGCCAAGATCAAGGCTTACTCCTCGGCGGGTCTGGACCCCAGCATCATGGGCATGGGCCCGGTGCCGGCCTCGCAGCTGACCCTGAAGAAGGCCGGCTGGACCCCGCAGGACCTGGACTTGATGGAAATCAACGAAGCCTTCGCCGCGCAAGCCATTGCGGTGAACAAGCAGATGGGCTGGGATACCAGCAAGATCAACGTCAATGGCGGCGCCATCGCGCTGGGTCACCCCATCGGCGCCTCCGGCTGCCGCGTGCTGGTGACGCTGCTGCATGAGATGGTGCGCCGTGATGCCAAGAAGGGGCTGGCTAGCCTGTGTATCGGTGGCGGCATGGGTGTGGCGCTGGCAGTGGAGCGTTGATCCGATTATCGGTCGTGTGTTGAAGAGGAAACGCCGGCTTGCGAGCCGGCGTTTTTTTTGCGTCCGAATGATCGATGGCACTTCTCAGCTTGCCGGATTGAGAATCTCCGGCGGCAGTTCTGCATGGTGATATTTCTTATAGATGGCGTTGAGCTGACCGTTGCCCAGTTTGGCGCGTATCCAGCCATCGATCTTTTCCTTCAAGCGTGGCTCTCCCTTGCGCAGTCCCACCGCCAGCAGGTTGGCCTTGAGCGTGAGCTTATTCTCGATATCTCGCGTCGGATTCTTTTCATTGACGACCTTGAGCAGCATGGGTGAAGTGACCCAGATGTCGGCCTGGCCGCTGACCATCGCTGTCATCGAGGTGGCGTCATCGTCGAAGCGCGTAATGGTGGTCGATGCTGGCGCGATCTTGGTCAACTCCTGATCATTGGTGGTGCCACGCGTGGCGATGACCTTTTTGCCGGCCAGGTCGGCAGGGCTGGTGATCTTCATGCTCCTGGGCGCCCCGACCACCACCAGGATGGGGGCATAAGGCACCGAGAAATCAATGACCTTGGCACGCTCGGGTGTGATGGAAAAGGCCGAGATCACCACGTCGGCCTTGTTGGTCTGCAGGAAGGGCACCCGGTTGGTCAGCGTCGTGGGCACGACTTCCAGTTCCAGCCCGAAGTCCTTGGCCATGAGCTGTGCGGTTTCGACATCGGAGCCGATCAGCTTGAGCTTGTCGTCTTTCATGCTGTAGGGAGGGACGGCCAGGTCGATGGCCACGCGCAGTTTCTTGGCGGCCATGATGGTATCGAGCTGATCTGCTTGTGCCGTACTGGCGCCGAGCAGCAGCAGGCCCAGCAGCGCGCCGCGCAGGCGCCGTTTAGGGGATGAGGGGATAGGCATGTCTCGCTCCTTTTTTGGTTGGGGTTGGAACAACGGTGGCGGGGGATAGCTTTTGCGTTACAGACCGGTGCCCACGAAGTTGCGCAGTTCCGGTGTGGCTGGGGAGTCAAGGATGTCGGGCCCACCCTGCTCCCACACCTGGCCCTGGTGCATGAAGATCACCTGGTCCGCTACGCGCCGTGCGAAGCTCATCTCGTGCGTCACCAGGATCATGGTCATACCTTCGGCCGCCATCTGCTCCATGACCTTGAGCACCTCGCCGGTCAGTTCCGGGTCGAGTGCCGAGGTCACTTCGTCGAACAGCATCAGTTGCGGCTGCATCGCCAGCGAGCGGGCAATGGCCACCCGCTGCTGCTGGCCACCAGAAAGCTGTTCGGGATAGGCCTGTGCCTTGTCGCCCAGGCCGACGCGCTCCAGCACCTGCCGCGCCAGTTCCTGCGCCTCCGCGGGCGCCAGGCGCTTTACGGCAGTCGGACCCAGCGTAATGTTCTGCAGTACGGTCAGGTGCGCAAACAGGTTGTAGCTCTGGAAGACGATACCCACATCGCGGCGCAAGGCGCGCAGATCGAGTTGCGTGGTATGGACGGCATGGCCGCAGACGCTGATCTGGCCTGCGTCGATCTGCTCCAGCCGGTTGATGCAACGCAGGGCGGTACTCTTTCCCGAGCCGCTCTTGCCGATGATGGCGACCACTTCGCCGCGCGCGACCTTGAAGGAGACGCCCCGCAATACGGCGTTGTTACCGAAGCGTTTATGGACGGCCTGCAATTCAACGATGGTGTGCATGAAGTTTCCTTTCTAGCGCCCGGCTCCAGCGCGACAGGGGGTAACACATGGCGAAATACAACAGCGCGGCGCTGCCGAAGTAGAGGAAGGGCTGGAAGGTGGAGTTGTTGATTACCTTGGCGTTGTAGGAAAGTTCGGCAAAGCCGATCACCAGCGAAGCCACCGAGGTGTTCTTGATCACTTGCACCGCAAAACCCACGGTCGGTGGCGTGGCCATGCGCAGGGCTTGCGGCAGGACGATCATCCACATGCGCTGCCAGCGCGTGAGTCCGAGGCATTCGGCGGCTTCCCACTGGCTCTTGTGGACGGCCTGGATGCAGCCGCGCCAGATCTCGCCGAGGAAGGCGCTGGCGTAGATCACCATCGCCGTGGCCGCCGCCGGCAATGCATCGACCGTGCCGATGCCGGCCAGTGCCGGGCCGTAGAAGCACATCCCCATGAGGACCAGCAAGGGCGTGCCCTGAATCAGTTGTATCCAGGCGCTGGCCATATGCCGTACGGCTGCCAGGGGCGAGACCCGCGCCAGCGCCAGAATGAGACCCGCCATCGCGCCCAGCGATAGCGTCAGCGCTGACAGCAGCAGCGTGCCCCAGGCGCCCTGCAGCAAGGAAAGAAACTGTTCATGCGTCATGCTTGCTCTCCTTCAAAGGGGAGTGCCAAGCTTGCGCCGGCGCGTGAAGGCCAGTTGCCCGAGCATCCAGAAACCGGCCCGCATCAGGCAGGACAGAGCCAGATAGAGCACCCACAGCACCAGAAACACCTCGAAGTTGCGGAAGGTATCGGACTGCACGCGATTGGCCACCCCCAGCAATTCTTCCGCGCCCACCGAAGAGAGAATGCTGGAGGCCAGCATCATCAAGACGAACTGGCTGGTCAGGGCCGGCCAGACGCGCTCCACCGCCGGTTGCAGTACCACGTGCCGCAACACCTGCAGCGGCGACAGCCCCAGGCAATGCGCGGCCTCGATCTGGCCATGCTGGATGGACTCGATGCCGGCGCGCACGATCTCGCAGCTATAGGCGCCGATATTGATGACCAGTGCCATCGTCGCGCCCGCCATGACGGGCATGGTGATCCCCACCGACGAAAGCCCGAAGATCAGGAAGTAGCATTGGATGAGCAGCGGGGTATTGCGGATCAGTTCGACATAGCCGCCCACTGCAGCACGCAGCCAGCCATGGCGGCTGCCACGTGCCACCGCACAGACCACGCCCAGCAAGAAGCCCAGCAGCGTGGCCAGGAAGGACAGTTGTATCGTGCTCCAGGCACCTTGCAACAGTAGCGGCCAGTGCGCGGCGACGCTGGCGAAATCGAATTCGTAATGCATGTCTGCTCCTCGCTCTCGGGATGAAAGGACTGTTGCGTCTAGAGTCGGCGCAGGTAGGTTGCATCAAGCTGATCGATATCCGGGCAAGCCAGCAGCGCCAGCACGCGGTCCACTTCGCTGCGCAGGATGTCCAGTGCACGCGCGGCACCCGCTTGGCCACCCGCGGCCAAGCCGTAGGTGGTGGCACGACCCAGCAGGACGGCATCGGCGCCCAGGGCGATGGCCTTGACGATATCGGCACCGCGTCGGAAACCGCCGTCGAGCATCACCGTCAGTTGTCCTTTCACGGCAGCGACGACTTCAGGCAGCACATCCATCGTCGACAAGGCGCCATCGAGCTGGCGTCCGCCATGGTTGGAGAGGACGATGCCATCCACGCCCAGCGCCACGGCGCGTTGTGCATCCTGCACCTGCATCACGCCTTTCAAGATCAGTTTGCCGGCCCAGATGCCGCGCAGCCATTGCACATCATTCCAGTCCAGCGCCGGGGACAGTGATTGGCCGAGAATGGATGCCGCCGCGCCCCGCACGCTGGTCTGATCGGCCGGCAGCAGATCGCCCAGGTTGGCGAAGCGGGGAAAGCCGTGCGGGTAGAGGATGTCGATGAGCCAGCGCGGATGGCACAACACATCGAGCTTGTTACGCCAGTCCAGTCGACGCGGACTGCTGAAGTTGCGCACGTCCCATTCGCGCTTGCCATAGACGGCGCTATCGGTGGTGAGCACCAGCGTGTCGATGCCTGCGGCTTGCGCGCGCTTTGCCACGCTGGCCACGAAAGCACGGTCGCGATACAGGTAGACCTGTTGCCACACCTGCGCCCCGGAACGGCGCACCACCTCTTCCAGCGAGGTGGTGGACACATTGGTCAAGACAAAGGGAATGCCGGCGCCCGCAGCTGCGCTTGCCATGGCAACGTCTCCCTCACGGGCCAGCAATCCGCTGAAGCCGGTCGGGCCGATCAGGAAGGGCGAAGCGATCTCCTGGCCCAACAGCTTGCGTGCCTGGCGGCGCACCGAGACATCC
>NZ_BADI01000084.1:0-2474 GCF_000333555.1 Herbaspirillum sp. B65
TTCAGCCCGACCTCGATGGGCGGCACCANCCCTGGCTGACATGCGTGCGCTGGGCGCTTCCATCGTCACCATCGCCATCGGCGAACAAATGCGCGCCAGTGCCCAGGCCGTGCAGGAGTTGAGCGGAGTGCCGTATGTGATCTTCGACCGGCTCACCGGCCTGCAGGCCAATGACCGTTTCCTGGCCTATCTGGAATATGTGTCGGGCCAGCCGATTCCGGCGCGCTACCGGCGTCAGCGCAGCCAGCTGCAGGATGCCATGCTGGACGGCCATTTCTTCTTCGGCGGGGTCAAGGTCGCCATCGGTGCCGAGCCGGACCTGTTGCTGGCACTCTCGGCGTGGCTGGCCGAGATGGGCTGCGAGATCGGCTGTGCCGTGACCACCACGAGCTCGCCGGTACTTGATGGCGTACCCGCAGCCCGGGTCGTGATCGGCGACCTGGAGGACCTGGAGCAGGGCGCGCGCCGGGCCAGCGCCGGTCTGCTGGTAACGCATTCGCACGGACGCCAGGCCGCCGAGCGCCTGCATATTCCCTTCCATCGCGCCGGCTTGCCCATGTTCGACCGTCTGGGGGCCGGGCACTGTCTTTCGGTCGGCTATCGCGGCACGCGTGGATTGATTTTCGAGATCGGCAACCTGTTGCTGGCCGCAGGCCATGCACATACCCCGGATGACTGGCAGCTGCCGCAGAGCACGCGCGATGCCCTGGCGCTGGCCACGTCCGTTCAAGGAGAAAGCTTATGAAAGTGGCATTTGCAACCCAGGATCTGCAACGCGTGGATGCGCATTTCGGCTGGGCCAAGAACCTGGCGGTGTTCGAGGTCTGGCCCAATGGCTACAGCTTCGTGCAGACGCACAGCTTCGACGGTGATCTCAAGGAGGATGGCGACGAAGACAAACTGGCCCCCAAGATTGAGGCCATCAAGGATTGCGCCATCCTGTACGTGGCCGCCATCGGTGGCTCGGGCGCGGCGCGGGTGGTGGCCAACCGTATCCACCCGGTCAAGGTGGCGCAGGCCGAACCTATCCTGGACATCCTCGACAAGCTGCAGGAAGTGCTCAAGGGCACACCGGCACCGTGGCTGCGCAAGGCCATGCAAAAGGGCCAGGAACGCGACATCAACTTTGAAGAGGAAGTGTGAACCATGACTGCCATCGCCACTCAAGAGGCCCCGACCGCCATTGACAGCCCATTCGTGCAAGAGCTCATCAAGCAATGGCGGGCGCAGGATACCCATGGCGCCTGGGACGGCAAGAGTAACGCCGACCTGCTGGCACCCTACATCATCACGCGCGAGCAGCGCCGCGAGATTCCCATCATCGGCGACCCCGATCCTGAAACCCTGTGGCGCCTGGAACTGTTCTACAACGCCGTGGGGCTGGCGATCGAGCGCCAGACCGGCAGCATCGCCACGCCGATGATGAAGATGTCGCATGAGGGCTTCGGACGCATGGTGCTCATGGCCGGGCGCCTGGTGGTGGTCAACAAGCACTTGCGGGATGTGCATCGCTTCGGCTTCGAGAGCGTGGACAAGCTGGCCGAGGAGGGCGACAAGATCGTCACGGCCGGGGTCGAGATGATCCGGCAGTTCCCCGAAGTGGTCAATTACGGCTGAGGGCATCGGCCACAAGGAGAACGGATATGCAGGACAGGGAAGCGCTCAAGGCGCAAGTCAAGAAGCTCAACCAGCAGGCCACCGCCTTGAAGATGGATTTGCACGATCTGTCCGAGGATTTGCCGACCGGCTGGGAAAAGATCCTGGAGGTCGCGCAAAAGGCCTATGACGCCCATGCCGCGCTGGCCCAGGCACGGCGCGCACTTGAGGATGAGAAGGAAAGACAGCCATGACGACATTCACGGTCAAGCTTCCCGGCGGTGCCGACTGGACGCCCCAGTTCGTCGGCCAGATCAATGAAGACAAATGCATCGGCTGTGGCCGTTGCTTCAAGGTATGCGGCCGCGACGTGCTGGCCCTGGTCGGTATCAATGACGAGGGGCAGCGCATCGCGGTCGATCCTGATGATGACGAGGATGAGGAGTACGAAAGAAAGATCATGACCATCGCCAACCGTGACAATTGCATCGGTTGCGAAGCGTGCTCACGGATTTGTCCCAAGAAGTGCTACACCCATGGGAGCGCGCAGGTCTGATCGTCCATTTCCCTTTGAAGCTTTTTTCGTTCTCTGACACCGACCCAGGAGGCCCCAAAATGAGCTACAGCCAGGCAGGTTATGTGGAATTGATGGAAGCAGCGCGCGACCCGGACCATGTGGTGACGCTGGCCTTTGCCGGCCTGATCGCACTGGCCGATCATCGTCCGGCCCCCTATGACGTACCCATCGCCGCACTCGATGCCGAGGCCCTGGCGGCCTTGCGTGAGCGCTATTTTCCGGAGTTGACGGCGCCTCTGTATGGCGCCCGCAGTGCACTGTCCGGTGAAGCCTGTGCGCCGCCACCGATCGACGAATTCGA
>NZ_BADI01000083.1:0-10629 GCF_000333555.1 Herbaspirillum sp. B65
TTGTTGCGGCCGGTGATGAAGATCATCTCGGTGATGCCGGCCTCCACCGCTTCTTCCACGGCGTACTGGATCAGCGGCTTATCGACGATGGGCAGCATTTCCTTGGGCTGTGCCTTGGTGGCAGGCAGGAAACGGCTGCCGAGACCGGCGACGGGGAAGACGGCTTTGGTAATTTTTTTCATGGTAGGTCCAGGTTGAGTGAATGGAAGGACGTGGCACCTTCATGGCGTGATGCTTCAGGCCTGTTTGTTGTTCTTGAACATCTTGGGTTGCAACAGCAGCGTCACGCTTGCAAGTGTGCGGTGGCAGAACCCGGCGATGGCCTGCAAGAGGCCAGCTCCGCGTGCACCCGGCTCGGTGCCGGCCGATGGCTGCGCCAGGTCGATCTTGCGCGGCAGGCTGCCTTCATTGAGTTGCTCCAGCACCGAAGCCAGTTGCGGCGCCTTCATCGAGATTTGCTGCATCAGTTGCGCCGACTCGCGGGCATAACGCGCATAGTGCTCGGCAAACTCGGCGCCACCCTGGTCTTGCGCTGCCGTGCCAAATGCATGAAGCGCAAAGGAGTTGGCGAAGGAGGGCGTCTGGCGGGCGCTGGATTCGGTGCTGGGCATGATGGGCGGCTCTCTCTGAAAGTCGGGCGGCAAATGCGGCGATGACACTGCTGCACGGTCGGGGCTGCGCTGTGCTGCACGCTGTCGTATGCCGCACTGCGCCTATGGGAAGCAAGAGTAAGAAAACTCGCGCTTCCTCTCTATAGGAATGGCTCTTTTTGCCATGTAGGAAAAGAGGAAGACTCGACGGTGCGCGCGGCCATGTGCGGCTGCCTCGACAGCCGCACATGGCGGGCTTGTCCTACAAGGAAATGGGCCGCTGTCCGATAGCTTGCGCCGGCCTGTTTTCCTACCATGACCTCATCTGTTGCGCCCGGCGCTTGCAGAGAAGAGGCGGCAGCGTAGTTGGCCCGGTCAGGGTCGTGCGCTGTTTCCGACATCCATGACCTGTTGCTTACCGAGAAGATCGCTGACCGCTGCATTGCCTTGCCCTTGCACGGGCACCTCAATACCGACGAAGTGCACTTCATCGTGCAGGCGGCCAAGGATGCCTCCAGCAATGTCGGCGCGNGGGCGGCGATCTACTGAGCGCGGGCCGCGCCTTGTCCCATTTTTCCTCTCCGGTCTCATTGACCGCATCCACCACAAAGGAGTCCTGACCATGCCCGTCGTTACTATCCAACCCTCCGGCAAGACCATCGAGGTGAGCATCGGCACCACGCTGCTGGCCGCCGTGATGAAGGCTGGCGAAGCCATTGCCAACAAGTGCCAGGGCAAGGCTGAGTGCGGCGCCTGCCACATCTTCGTGCTGGAAGGCCGCAAGAGCGTCTCGCGTACCACCCCGGCTGAAAACGCCAAGCTCGACAGCATCGTGGGCGTCGGTTCCAAGTCGCGCCTGGCCTGCCAGGTGATCGTGGGCGAGGAAGACGTCACCCTCGAATTGCTCAATTTCGCCTCCGGGCGCTGAACCAGCCTGCCCACCTGCGCCGAGGAGCCATCGCCATGCCTACCACTGAGGACACCTTGCAAGACCTGTTCGATGCACTCGCCAAGGGGGAGCTCATTCCTTACCTGGGGCCGGGCTTGCTGACGCAGGTGCCGGATTGCCCGCTGCCGGATTCACAGGAAAAACTGGCGGCGCTGCTGTCCGCTCAGGTCACGGTGCCGCACAAGATCCGCAACCGCCTCACGGCGACTGCGCAATTCATCGAGAACTTCAAGCATCGCAAGAGCCTGGTGCAACTGATGCAGGGGGCATTCTCTGCCACTGTGCCGCCGTTGCCGCTACAGCAGGTGCTGGCCGGCATGGCGGAGATCCCGATGATCGTCGCGCTCTGGTATGACGATGCCATGCGCAGCGCCATGCTGGCCAGCGGGCGGGATGACTGGGGACAGGTGCAGGGGTTGTCGCAGTCCGAGCACTTCGGTACTTGGTACCAGTATTACGATGGCGCCGGCCAGGCAGTTCAGGAGAGCATCGCGTCGAGCTGGAACACCTTGCTGTATCAGCCTATCGGCGCACATGCACCGGCCGCCAACTATCTGGTGTCGGACTCCGATTTCGTCGAAGTGCTCACCGAGATCGACATCCAGACGCCGATTCCGGCACACGTGCAGGGACTGCGGCACGGCCGTCATTTCCTGTTCATCGGCTGCCGCTTCAACGATCAGTTGCAGCGCAGTTTTGCGCACCAGATCACCAAGCGCTCGTCGGCGCGGCACTGGGCGGTGCTGGCGGAGATGCCATCGCGCAATGAACAGCGCTTCCTGGAGGAACATGGTATCGAGGTGCTGCCCATGGCAACGACGGAGTTCTCCGCCCTGCTGTGTGCGCAACTGGGGCTGCCGGTGTGATGGCTCACTTCAGTTTGTTGCGCAGTTCCGACGGACGGTAATTGCTGAAGTGTCCCTCCCGGGCGGCTTGCGCGCGGGCGCGCTGCAGGATGCCGGCGCTCTTGCCCGGCGCCTGCGGCGCCGATACCTGCCGCAGCACTGCATGGCTGCCGCAGCTCGGGCAGGCTGGCGTGTCGCCGGCGCGGACCAGTTTTTCAAAATGGGTGTCGCAGGCGGTACAGAGAAAGTCGAAAAGGGGCATGGTCGGCTCGCTGGTGTTGAAGGGGCGTTTGCGCAGGGTGGGGCAGCATTCCTGATGGCTGGCTGCCGCCCGACCCTGTGACGTCATACCGGGCGGTTTTCCTTGATCTTGATCGGCCCCATCACCTCCAACCCGCGCTGGAAGCTGATCTCCTCGAACTTGCCCTTGAAGCGCAGGGCACCGTCGGCCACCGCCAGAATCTTTTCGGCGGTGTCGAGTTTCTTGAGATCGCCACGCTCGATGCGGAACAATTCCAGCAGCTCGTTATAGACCGTCGATTCGTCCAGCGGCATCACGTAGAAGGTGGCACCGCCATAAGGAATCTGGAACCGCAGCGAAATGTCCAGGTTGCAGGCAAAGAAGAAATATTTGCCATCGGCGGCCAGCTTGTCCCCCAGCACTTCGCACAGCAGCTTGATATGTTCCAGCGAAGGCGCCATGCCGGCCAGGAAAGGAATGGTGGTAGCTCCCACGTCGGCCACCGTCATCACCTGGTCGAGCTTGATTTCCGGGGGGCGCTTTTCATCGGCCAGGCTGGCCTGGTATTTGAGCGCGATTTCGCCACGGAAGGCGACGCGTCCATTGCGTTTGGTCGGGCCCTTGAAGACCGGGCTCAGCAGACGGCCATCATTGTCCAGATCGGCCAGGGGGGTATTTGCGAGAGTGCTCATGAAGTTTCCTTATTGGTTGCACAGAAAATCGGCAGTCTTGAAAAATGCGGCACCCAGTTGCTGCCGCAACACCTCGTCGGGTACCAGTTCTTGTAGTGCCTGGTTCATGCAGGCCATCCAGGCATCACGTGCGGCAGCATCGATAGCAAAGCCCGCATGGGCGTGGCGCAGGCGCGGATGGCCGAAGGCCTCGGCATACAGCGGCGGGCCGCCCAGCCAACCGGAGAGGAACATGAACAGGCGCTGCTTGGCCGGGGTCAGGTCGCCCGGATGCATGGCGCGTACCACGGCCGCCTGGGGCAACTGGTCCATCAGAGCGTAGAAACGGTCGACCAGTTGCCGCACGACCGGCTCGCCGCCGATCTGCTGGTAATGCGGATTGGCCAGCGGCGCAGACTTCGATGCGCCCGGCATCGGGGTAGCCCGATGCGGCAGCTTCAAGGGGATGCGAGTCGCGCACATGGTCTTACATCACCGTCACCGCGATGCCCAGGCCCAAGGGCGTGCGTCGGCCCAGCTGGGCATCGACCTTGCGGCGCACGCTCTCCAGCGTAAGCGGACGCAGCAGCGTGGAGTTGGCACCTTGCGCCAGGGCTTGGCGAACATGGCGGTCATTGGCGCTGTCGCACACCACTACGATCTTCAAGGCCGGATGTTGCTGGCGCAGCTGGGCCAGCACCTCCATGCCCTCCTTGACGAGATTGCCCTGGCCCAGCAAGAGCAGGTCGGGCGGCCAATCCCGACCCTTGCGCAAGGCATTGTCCACATCGGCCAGCAGATGCGCTTCGCACTCGTCGGCGAGCATGAACTGCAGCGCCAAGCCGCTGACTTCATCACAGTCGACGATGAAGACCCGTTTGTTGTCGACCGCGCGCTGGCTGTCTACACCGATTTGCATGGTTTGCTCCTTGCGTGAGTGGATCACTGACCGGGCCGCTTGGCGCAGCCTTCTTTGCCCTGCCATTCATCCCGATAGCAAACATCGTTCCCGTTATCAGCGAGCCGCCTCTGCTTGTCTTCAGCAGGGCGCGACAAGGCCCGTGGCTGCGGGCCAGCAGGCCGAGAGGGGAGCAACAGGGTGGTTGGGTACACGGTTGTGTCGGGGATGCGGGCTTGTATCGTTCCCTACAGACCAGGTGCCGTTTGTGCGGTTTGTAACACCAGAAAGAAGTGGGTTGAGAGGCTGCGCGAAATGCCGATTTCACCAATTAAATCAATGACTTGGGATCATTTTTTGATGGTGGCACGGCATTTGCAAAGAGAGGTGTGCACCGACGATGACTTGCCGAATGCGTGACTTGAGACGAAGACCAATAAAAGTTTCGAAGCGGCGCCCCAACGGCTGCAAGTGTGATGACAAAACTGCTTTGAACGACATCTTAATTTCTTACACCAGAGCTACACCGCTTATTTCTAGGAGAATCAAATGGCCTCACTCAGACAAATCGCCTTCTATGGCAAAGGCGGCATCGGCAAGTCCACTACCTCGCAAAATACCCTGGCCGCGCTGGCCCAGATGGGGCAGCGCATCCTCATCGTCGGCTGCGATCCCAAGGCTGACTCGACCCGCCTGATCCTGCACGCCAAGGCCCAGGACACCATCCTGTCGCTGGCCGCCGATGCCGGGTCGGTGGAGGATCTGGAGCTGGAAGACGTCATGAAGATCGGCTACCAGAACATCCGTTGCGTCGAATCCGGCGGCCCGGAACCGGGCGTGGGCTGCGCTGGCCGTGGTGTGATCACCTCGATCAACTTCCTCGAAGAAGAGGGCGCCTATGATGACACCGATTACGTGTCCTACGACGTGCTGGGCGACGTGGTATGCGGTGGCTTCGCCATGCCGATTCGCGAAAACAAGGCGCAGGAAATCTACATCGTGATGTCCGGCGAGATGATGGCCATGTACGCCGCCAACAACATCTCCAAGGGCATTTTGAAGTACGCCAACTCCGGTGGCGTGCGCCTGGGCGGCCTGATCTGCAACGAGCGCAAGACCGACAAGGAACTGGAACTGGCCACCGCCCTGGCGGCCAAGCTCAACAGCAAGCTGATTCACTTCGTGCCGCGCGACAACATCGTGCAGCACGCCGAGCTGCGCCGCATGACGGTGCTGGAATACGCACCCGATTCCAAGCAGGCTGGCGAATACCGCACCCTGGCCAACAAGATCCACGAAAACGCCGGCAACGGCACCATCCCCACCCCGATCACCATGGACGAGCTGGAAGACCTGCTGATGCAGCATGGCCTGATGCCTGTCGTTGATGAATCGATGGTGGGCAAGTCGGCTGAAGTAGCGGCCTGAGCATCGTCGTCTGCCTGCTGTTGATGCTGCAAGGTCCTGGCCGCTCGCGCCTCTGTGTTCAGAAGCGAAAGCAGCCGGGACCGCAAGAAAAAGGGTAGCGCAGGTTTGTTTACCGGACTGGCATACGACCGGGTATGTCCCCCGCGACTAATTTTTATCGGAGGGCCCATGAGCCTCACAGTTGAAGAAACCACGGCACGCAATACGGAATTGATCAATGAGGTCCTCAAGGCCTATCCGGACAAGACCGCCAAGCGTCGCGCCAAGCACCTGACCACCCAGGAAGAGGGCAAGTCGGATTGCAACGTCAAATCCAACATCAAGTCGATCCCCGGCGTGATGACCATTCGCGGCTGCGCCTATGCCGGTTCCAAGGGCGTGGTCTGGGGGCCGATCAAGGACATGATCCACATCAGCCATGGTCCGGTCGGCTGTGGCCAGTACTCCTGGGGCTCGCGCCGCAACTATTACATCGGCAAGACCGGCATCGACAGTTTCGTGACCATGCAGTTCACGTCCGATTTCCAGGAAAAGGACATCGTCTTCGGCGGCGACAAGAAGCTGGAGAAGATCGTCGACGAAATCCAGGAACTGTTCCCGCTCAACAAGGGTATTTCGGTGCAATCCGAATGCCCGATCGGTCTCATCGGTGACGACATCGAAGCGGTCTCCAAGAAGAAGTCCAAGCAATACGAGGGCCATACCATCGTGCCGGTGCGCTGCGAAGGCTTCCGTGGCGTGTCGCAGTCGCTGGGCCACCACGTGGCCAACGATGCCATCAAGGAATGGGTGCTGGACAAGATGGACCCGGACAAGAACCAGTTCGTGGCGACCCCGTATGACGTGGCCATCATCGGCGACTACAACATCGGCGGCGACGCCTGGTCCTCGCGCATCCTGCTGGAAGAAATCGGCCTGCGCGTGATCGCCCAGTGGTCCGGCGACGGCACCCTCGCCGAAATGGAAAACACCCCCAAGGCCAAGCTCAACGTGCTGCACTGCTATCGCTCGATGAACTACATCTCGCGCCACATGGAAGAGAAGTTCGGCATTCCCTGGGTCGAGTACAACTTCTTCGGCCCCAGCCAGATCGAGGCGTCGCTGCGCCAGATTGCCAGCCACTTCGACGACAAGATCAAGGAAGGCGCCGAGCGTGTCATCGCCAAGTACAAGGCACTCACCGATGCCGTGATCGCCAAGTACCGCCCGCGCCTGGAAGGCAAGACCGTGATGCTGTTCGTCGGTGGCCTGCGCCCGCGCCACGTGATCGATGCCTATGGTGACCTGGGCATGAAGGTGGTCGGTACCGGATATGAATTCGGCCACAACGACGACTACCAGCGCACCACCCACTACGTGGAAGACGGCACGCTGATCTACGACGACGTGACCAGCTATGAATTCGAGAAGTTCGTCGAGAAGATCGAGCCCGATCTGGTCGGCTCCGGGATCAAGGAGAAATATGTCTTCCAGAAGATGGGCGTGCCGTTCCGCCAGATGCACTCCTGGGATTACTCGGGCCCGTATCACGGCTATGACGGCTTCGCCATCTTCGCCCGCGACATGGACATGGCCATCAACAGCCCGGTGTGGGGCATGGCCAAGGCACCGTGGAAGGCCTGAGCTGAATCGATTCGGGATGGATGGGCGCATGACTGTGTCGATCGCTCATCGTCCATCCGACCCGAGCCTGGATCATTTGATCAGTTGAATTGAAGGGGTATCATCATGCCGCAAAACGCCGATAGCGTTCTGGACCACGAGAATCTGTTCCGCCAGCCGGAATACCGCGAACTGTTCGCCCGCAAGAAAGAAGAGTTCGAGTTTGCCGTTCCGCTGGACAAGGTGCAGGACGTGGCCGAATGGACCAAGACCAAGGAATACCAGCAAAAGAACTTCGCCCGCGAGGCGCTGACCATCAATCCGGCCAAGGCTTGCCAGCCGCTGGGGGCGGTGTATGCCGCCGTCGGCTTCCAGAACACGCTGCCGTTCGTGCACGGTTCGCAGGGCTGCGTGGCGTATTACCGCTCGCACTTTTCGCGTCACTTCAAGGAGCCGACCTCCTGCGTATCGTCATCGATGACCGAAGACGCCGCCGTCTTCGGTGGCCTCAACAACATGATCGACGGCCTGGCCAACGCGCTGAGCCTGTACAAGCCGGAGATGATCGCCGTCTCTACCACCTGCATGGCCGAGGTGATCGGTGACGACCTCGACTCCTTCATCAAGAACGCCAAGGACAAGGGCAGCGTGCCGGCGGAATATGACGTGCCGTTCGCCCATACCCCGGCCTTCGTCGGCAGCCACGTGACCGGCTATGACAATGCTCTGAAAGGCATCCTGACCCACTTCTGGGATGGCAAGGCCGGTACCGTGCCGGCGCTGGAGAGAAAGCCCAACGAGCGCATCAATTTCATCGGCGGTTTCGATGGCTTCGTGGTGGGTAACCTGCCCGAGGTCAAGCGCATCTTCAAGCTGATGGGCGTGGACGGCACCATCGTGTGCGATCCCTCGGATGTCTGGAACACCCCGACCGATGGTCAATTCCGCATGTACAGCGGCGGCACCACCAAGCAGGAAGTGATTGAGGCCCTCGACGCCAAGGCCACCGTGGTGTTCCAGGAATTCAGCACGCTCAAGACCGCCAAGTACATCGCCGAGAAGGGCCAGGAAGTGGTCACGCTCAACCACCCGATGGGCGTGGCCGGCACCGACCAGTTCCTGATGGAACTGTCGCGCCTGAGCGGCCAGCCCATCCCGGCCGAACTGGAGCTGGAGCGCGGCCGCCTGGTCGACGCCATCGCCGATTCGCAGGCGCACTTGCATGGCAAGAAGTTTGCCTTGTATGGCGACCCCGACATGATGATCGGCATGACCCAGTTCCTGCTGGAGCTGGGCTGCGAGCCGACCCACATCCTCTCCACCAACGGCGACGCCGAATGGGCGGCCAAGGTGCAGGCGCTGCTGGATGCCTCTCCCTTCGGCAAGGACTGCAAGGTCTATCCCAAGCGTGACTTGTGGCACCTGCGCTCCCTGCTGTTCACGGAGCCGGTGGACTTCCTGATCGGCAATACCTACGGCAAGTACCTCGAGCGCGACTGCGGCGTGCCGCTGATCCGCCTGGTGTTCCCGGTCTTCGACCGCCATCACTACCATCGTTTCCCCATCTGGGGCTATGCCGGTGCGATGCGCGTGCTGGTGATGATCCTCGACGAATACTTCGAAGCCCTGGATGCCAATACGGTGGTGGCCGGCGAGACTGATTATTCCTACGACATCATCCGCTGAGCGCGGTGGACGTCCCGCCAGGCGGAAGGATTGCCAGGCGGGATGCGTAGTACCTCGGCAGCAACCCCGGTAAGCATGGAGAGCGATCATGACGGCCTTGAAGCTGAAGATCCAGGAAGTCTTCGAAGAACCGGCCTGCGAGAAGAACCAGGCCAAGACGGAGAAGCAACGCAAGGCCGGCTGCAGCAAGCAGCTGGCGCCGGGGGCCGCTGCCGGCGGCTGCGCCTTCGACGGCGCCAAGATCGCCTTGCAACCCATCGTGGACGTGGCCCACCTGGTGCATGGCCCGATCGCCTGCGAAGGCAATTCCTGGGATAACCGCCATGCGGCTTCGTCCGGTGTCCAGACCTATCGCACCGGTTTTACTACCGACATCAATGAGCTCGACGTCATCTACGGTGGTGAAAAGCGGCTTTACAAAGCGGTCAAGGAAATCATCGAAAAATATGATCCGCCGGCGGTGTTCGTCTACCAGACCTGTGTCACCGCCCTGACCGGCGACGACATCGAGGCCGTCTGCAAGGCCGCCAGCGCCAAGTTCGGCAAGCCGGTGATCCCCGTCAATTCGCCCGGCTTTGCCGGGGTCAAGAACCTGGGCAACAAGCTGGCCGGCGAAGCCTTGCTCGATTACGTGATCGGGACGGTCGAACCTGAATTCACGACGCCCTACGACATCAACATCATCGGCGAATACAACCTGTCCGGCGAGTTGTGGCAGATCACGCCCTTGCTCGATGCCATGGGCGTGCGGGTACTTTCCTGCATCAGCGGCGATGGGCGCTATCGCGAGATTGCCTCCTCGCACCGGGCCCGGGCATCGATGATGGTGTGTTCCAAGGCCATGATCAACGTGGCGCGCAAGATGGAGGAGCGTTATGGGATTCCCTTCTTTGAAGGATCTTTCTATGGCATCGGCGACGTCTCCGATTCGTTGCGCCAGATCGCACGCCTGCTGGTGCAGCAGGGGGCAGCAGCCGATTTGATGGATCGCACCGAAGCCTTGATCGCGGTGGAAGAGGCGCGTGCCTGGCGTCGTCTGGCGCATTACAAGCAGCGCCTGGCGGGCAAGCGTGTGCTGTTGATTACCGGCGGTGTGAAGTCTTGGTCAGTGGTGGCGGCCTTGCAGGAGGTCGGCATCGAAATCGTCGGCACCAGTGTGAAGAAATCGACGCGCGAGGACAAGGAGCGTATCAAGGAAATCATGGGGGATGAAGCCCACATGATCGACGACATGACGCCGCGCGAGATGTATGCCATGTTGAAAGAGGCGCGCGCCGACATCATGCTCTCGGGCGGACGGTCGCAATTCATCGCGCTCAAGGCCAAGATGCCCTGGCTGGACATCAACCAGGAGCGCCATCATGCCTATGCCGGCTATGAGGGCATGATCACGCTGGTGTCGGAAATCGACCGCGCCCTGTACAACCCGGTGTGGGAGCAGGTGCGCGCACCCGCACCTTGGGAGTAGCCGCATGGCCATCATCGAGACTTCCTCCAAGGCCGCGGCCGTCAACCCGCTCAAGATGAGCCAGCCGCTGGGCGCGGCCTATGCCTTCCTGGGCATGAACCGCTGCATGCCAGTCATGCATGGTTCGCAGGGCTGTACCTCCTTCGGGCTGGTATTGCTGGTGCGTCATTTCCGCGAAGCGATTCCCTTGCAGACCACCGCCATGAACGAGGTCTCCAGCATCCTGGGCGGTATGAGAACATCGAAAGGCG
>NZ_BADI01000082.1:0-2546 GCF_000333555.1 Herbaspirillum sp. B65
TCTTCCGCAAGATCACACGGAAGGCGGCTGGGAATTCTTCATGCTCGAACGCAGCCTGCAAGTCTTGATGGATTGCATCAACCGGGACACCGCAAGGTTGTTCTGGCAATGAGAGCGGCGCCCATGGATACCACCATCTATCTCGACAACAACGCCACCACCCGGCCCACACCGGAAGTACTGGCGGCCATGCAGGCCTGCCAGGATGAAGCCTGGGGCAATCCCTCCAGCAAGCACCGGGTCGGTGACACCGCACGCCAGCGCATGAACAGTGCCCGCGCGGACGTGGCGGCCTTGCTCGCGGCCTCGGCGGCCGAACTGGTGTTCACCAGTGGCGCCACCGAAGCCAATCACATGGCCATCCTGGGTGCGTTGGCCTTGCAGCCGCAGCGGCGCCATATCGTGAGCAGCCTGGTCGAACATCCTTCCACCTTGTTGCTGCTACGGCATCTGCAGACGCAGGGCGTGCGCATCAGCTGGATCGCCGTGGATGAGCATGGACAGCTGCAACTCGATGAACTAGCGGCAGCCATCACGCCGGATACCGCCCTGGTCAGTCTGATGTGGGCCAACAATGAAACCGGCGTGGTGTTTCCGATTGCCCAGGCGGCCGAACTGGCGCGCCAGCGCGGTGTGCTGTTCCATACCGACGCGGTGCAGGCAGTGGGCCGTGTTCCGTGCGACGTGGCGGGCCTGGGCGTGGATCTGCTGTCCTTGTCAGCGCACAAGCTGCATGGACCCAAGGGAATCGGCGCCCTGTACGTGCGCAAGGGGATCAAGTTGCCGCCCTTGCTGTTCGGCCACCAGGAACGTGGCCGGCGCGGCGGTACCGAGGACGTGGCGGGCATCGCCGGGCTGGGTGTGGCAGCGGCCCAGGCGCGTGCGGCGCTGCCACGGATGCCGGCGGTGAGCGCATTGCGACAGCGCTTCGAGCGCGGTCTGGCACGCCTGCCGCAGGTCAAGATCAATGGTGCGGGCGCAGCGCGTCTGCCCAATACGGTCAGCGTGCGTTTCGGCCAGGTCCATGCCGAGCTGGTGCTGGAGCGCCTGGATCGCCTGGGCATCTGCGCCTCCAGCGGGTCGGCCTGCACGGCCAGCGGCGACATGCCTTCCCACGTGTTGATGGCCATGGGCATGTCCAGCGAGCAGGCCGTGGCGACGATACGCTTTTCGCTCTCCCGCGATACCCGCGAGGACGAGATCGATGCAGTGCTGGCGGCCTTGTTGCAGATCGTCCAGCCCTTGCAGGCAAGAGCGGCCTAGGCAGCCTTACCGGACCAACCCATCAGGAGCCCAACGTGAAAGTGATGATCCGCAAGAACTCGGCAGGCTTGCTGTCGGCCTATGTGCCCAAGAAAGACCTGGAAGAACCCATCGTGGCGATGGAAAAGCCCGACATGTGGGGCGGCCACGTCACCCTGGCCAATGGCTGGCAACTGGTGTTGCCGGTGATGGATGCGGCCACCGTATTGCCGGTGACCATCGATGCACGCCGTCTGGGCGAATGAGGAGCCGCGATGAGCCTGTCGGCCCAGCAATTAGCCACCATCCAGGACGTGCTGCAGGATGCCGCTCAGGTCAACGTCCTGGCGACCCTGCGCAGTGCCTTGCCGGGCCTGGTGTGCAGCCGTTGTGACCAGGAAGACATGCGCGGCGAATCACCTTACTGGCGCGGGCACAGCTATGCCGTGTTCCTGGTCGATACCGATGCCCATTGCTGGCGTGTGGTCGAGAGCCCGGATGAGGCCAGTGGCGTGGTCGTCGCCCGTTTGTCCTGAGTTGAGCCAATACCCGGAGGAGTGCATCACATGGAACAGGAATGGATCAAATTGTCGGACCCCGACGTCAGCACCCGCGAGCTGGAAGCCGTCACACGGGTGCTGGTCTCGTCGGGCCTGTCCGCTGGCCCGGTGGTCGAGTCCTTTGAAAACGAATTCGCCTCCTACCTCGGCCGTACCTATGGCGTAGCCGCTGCCAGCGGCACGGTGGCGCTGATGCTGGCCTTGCGTGCCATGGGCATTCGCGCCGGCGATGAGGTGATTGCCTCCGCGTACTCCTGGCATCAGATCGTCCACGCCATTACGCTGGTCGGTGCCACCCCGGTGTTTGCCGACATCGACTACTGGAGCGGCAATCTGGCGCCGCACAAGGTGGCCGACAAGATCAGCCAGCGCACGCGTGCCATCGTGGTAGGCAATTGCAACGGCCATCCGGCCGCCTGGGCCGAGTTCCGCCAGCTGGCACAGGCGCATGGCCTGCGCCTGATCGAAGATTCCAGCGAAGCCATTGGTTCGCGTTACCAAGGCCGCGTGGTGGGCAATTTCGGCGACATCGCCATCTTCGATTTTTCGCAGCCCTCGGCCCTGTGCTGTGGCGAGGGCGCCATGCTGGTGACCGATGATCCCGAACTGGCCAGTGAATTGCATTACATGCGCAACCGCAACCTGAGCGATCGCCAGTCCATCGCCGTGGCCAGCCGGGTGCCGATGCAGGCCTCGATGAGCGATCTGAGTGCCGCCATCGGCATTGCCCAACTGAGCGGCTCG
>NZ_BADI01000081.1:0-1903 GCF_000333555.1 Herbaspirillum sp. B65
GCGTTGGCCGCGGGCAGGATGAAGCTGCGCTGTTGCCCGGCGGTCTCGCCGTAGGCCTGGGTATCGCGCTGGATGGCGCAGGTCATGGCCAGCGCGCCGCGGATGGGCAGCAGTGCCCCGAGAGCGACAACTCGCCTGCATATTCATGTTCATCCAGCCGGTCAGCCGGAATCTGACCGGACGCGGCCAGGATGCCCAGCGCCATGGCCAGGTCGAAACGCCACTCCTTGGGCAGGTCGGCTGGGGCCAGGTTGATCGTGATGCGTCGCGCCGGGAATTCGAAGCGGGCATTTTGCAGTGCCGCCCGCACGCGGTCGCGAGCTTCCTTCACCTCGGTATCGGGGAGCCCGACGATGGTGAAGGCCGGCAAGCCATTGGCCAGATGCACCTCGACCGTCACCGGCAGGGCGCTCATGCCGGCCAGGGCGCGGCTACGCAAGACCGCCAGGCTCATTGCAACGGGCCTGGCAGCTTGTCAGAAAGAAAAAGGGAGGGGGGAGGGAAAGAGAAAAGTGTCGTCGCCGGGATCATGGAGTCTGTTTTTGCTGAGCTTCAAGCTCGGCAACACGCGCTTCCAGCGCCTCCAGGCGGGCACGGGTCTTGGCCAGAACCTGGGCCTGGACGTCGAATTCCTCGCGCGTGACCAGGTCCAGCTTGGCAAAACCCTGACTCAGCATGGCCTTGACGTTCTTTTCGATGTCCTTGGCCGGAGAGTTCTCGATCGCCTTGTTGATCTTGGATTGCAGGTCTTCAAAAAATGGGGGCTTGTCCATGTCGGATCTCCTTGGCAGATAGCTGTACTGCAAGTTTAGCGGTTTCCCGCCCATCCTCAAACCATCCTCGCACCGCGATGGTCCTGATCAGACCGTTTTTTTGCCACCAGGTGCCCGGCCTTGGATGAATTTTCCTTCAGGAAATGCTCCGACTTGGTGACTTTTTCTTCGCCCGCCGTCCGCGCACCAAAATGTGTTTGTCGCACTTGACGCAAGATTAATAAAAAACCATCAATATCGCACCAGTAGCGTGCATTTATTCATTTGATGCACTATTTTGAGGCTAGGCTCGAAAAAAATCGTCGTAAATCTCTGGTTTCACGGGCAAACACAAGTCAGCCTTGCCACAACGACATGGCACGGCTCCTGCTACAGGATGGGAGAAAGACAAAAAAACGACTTTATTGTTCAAACATAAACCAGAGGGAAAGTCATGAAGAAACTGATTCTTGCAACAGCCATCGCCGCATCCTTCGTTTCTACCGTGGCCCGCGCAGAGGACGCCAAGCCGGATAATGAATTAACCTTCAACGCCGCCGTGGTGAACGACTACCGCTACCGCGGCCTGACCCAGACCCGTTTCGACCCGGCCCTGCAGGTTGGCGCTGACTACACGCACAACCCGACCGGTCTCTACGCTGGCACCTGGCTGACCAACATCAAGTGGATCAAGGACGCTGGCACGCTGGCCGGTACCGATACCAAGGGCGACGTCGAGTGGGACATCTACGGCGGCAAGCGTGGTGACATCGGCGGTGGCTTCACCTATGACGTCGGCGGCCTGGCCTACTACTATCCGGGCAACACCCTGGACAAGGTGGCCAAGAACGCCAACACCTTCGAACTGTACGGCCAGGTCGGTTACGGCCCGGGCTACTTCAAGTATTCGCAATCGCTGACCAACCTGTTCGGTGCTGCCAACAGCAAGTACAGCCAATACTTCGACCTGGGTGCCAATATCGAGACCTACTACGGCATCATCCTGGGCCTGCATGTCGGTCACCAGAACGTGCGTGGCAATCCCAACCAGTTCAGCTACACCGACTGGAAGATCGGTCTGTCCAAGACCTTCGACGAAGCCGCCGGTATCACCCTGGGCCTGGCCTATGTCGGTCCGACCTCAAGGATGG
>NZ_BADI01000080.1:0-9712 GCF_000333555.1 Herbaspirillum sp. B65
TCATTGTTCATATGGCGATGACAACTTCCACATCCGTCTCGGCCAGCAGCTTGGCCAGTTCCGGGGGCGGCGGGGCATCGGTGAAGAGCACGTCGATCTGCGACAGGTGCGCCATCTTCACCAGCGCCTGGCGGCCGAACTTGCTGGCGTCGGCCACCAGCCAGACCTGGCGCGATTGCTCGATGATGGTCTGGGCCACCTTGACTTCGCGGGCGTCGAAGTCGCGCAGCACGCCATCCATTTCGATGCTGGAAATGCCGATGATGCCGATGTCGACCTTGAACTGGCGGATGAAATCGATGGTAGCCTCGCCCACGATGCCGCGGTCGCGCGACGATGAGAATCTGATAGACCCGTCGCTCGCGCACGGCCAAGCGCGCCACCAGCCGCAGCGGCCGCCCGCGCGACAGGCCGCGGGCGTCCAGGTCGATCGTGCGGGCAAAAACCGTGGTCTGGCCCGGCCAGGTGGGTGTGCCCTGGGGTTGGCCGGCGATGTTGTTCAACAGGGCCGTGCGCATGGCGTCCAGTGCCCGCGTGGCGGCGGCGGCATCGGGCAGTTCGGCGCTGCCCACGGCGAAGGTCAGCCCGTCGACCTCAGCGGCGGTCATGCTCATCTCTACCCTGGGGCCATCCAGGTCGACCGGGCGCGTCACGCTGGCCGGCTTGGCCGGCAGCAGCACCATGAAATGGGCGCCGTTGTCGCTGGTCTGGCGCCAGTTGTAGCGTGGCGAACAGGCCGCCAGGCACAGGCAGGCCAACGACAGGCAGAGCATGGCAGGACGAAGGCGGCGCATCTTNCAGCTCCAGGAGGGCGGGTGGCCATCATAGCAAAGCTCGTTGGCGCTTCCCTTTGCNTTGAAAAAACGCCATTGTCTGATGGCCGCCAGGCAATTCTTGCGGTATAAGAACGCATCCAAATGGATGGAACCCTTTACCGATATGAAAAACGACAACCACGCCGGCCTGCCGGAACTGACCCTGCGCGGAATGCTGCTGGGCGCGCTCATTACGGTGGTCTTTACGGCCTCCAACGTCTATCTCGGCCTCAAGGTCGGGCTGACTTTTTCTTCGGCCATTCCGGCCGCGGTGATCTCGATGGCGGTGCTGCGCCTGTTCAACAACGCCAATATCCTGGAAAACAACATGGTGCAGACCCAGGCCTCGGCGGCCGGCACCTTGTCTTCGATCATCTTCATCCTGCCCGGGCTGGTGATGATGGGCCACTGGCAGGGCTTTCCTTTTTGGCAGACGCTGGGCATCTGTGCCGCCGGCGGCATGTTGGGGGTGATGTTTTCCATCCCGCTGCGCCGCGTGATGGTGGTGCAAAGCGCGCTGCCCTACCCGGAAGGTGTGGCGGCGGCCGAAATCCTGCGCGTGGGCAGTGCCGACGCCGAGGGCGGCGAGGAAACCCGGCGTGGCCTGCGCGATATCCTGTTTGGCGGTAGCTTGGCAGCAGCCTTCAGTCTGATTGCCAGCGGACTGAAGCTTTTTTCCGAGAGCATCAGCCTGTGGCTGACCGCCGGCGCCTCGGTGGTACGCCTGACCATGGGCTTTTCGCTGGCGCTGGTGGGGGCGGGCTACATGATCGGCATTGTCTCCGGCATCGCCATCCTGATCGGCCTGGTGCTCGCCTGGGGCGTGGCCGTGCCTTACCTGACGGCGGTCACCGCGCACGCACCGGACCTGGCCCTTTCAGACTTCGCCAATGGCCTGTGGAAAAGCCAGGTGCGCTTCATCGGCGCCGGCATGATCGGCGTGGCCGCGATCTGGACCCTGGCGACCCTCTTCAAGCCCATGCTCGACGGCGTCAAGGCTTCGCTGTCGACGCTGGCGCGGCGTCAGCAGGGCAGCACCGAGCGCACCGACCAGGACATGTCGCCGCGCTGGATCATCGTCATCAGCCTGGCCATGATTGCGCTGCTGGCCGTGGTGTTCGCCTCCTTCCTGTCCGGCGCGCCGGTCTCGCCGGGGCTGTTCATCGGACTGGTGGTCTATGCGGTGGTATTTGCCTTCGTGTTCGGCTTCCTGGTGGCGGCGGCCTGCGGTTACATGGCCGGCCTGATCGGTTCATCCTCCAGCCCGATTTCGGGCATCGGCATCGTGGCCGTGATCCTGGTGTCGGTGCTGTTGCTGGTCTCGGGCGCGGTCGATCCGCTGCTGGCCACCCCCGAGGGCAGCAAGCTGGCCATCGCCGTGGCGCTGTTCGTGACCGCCGCCATCATCGCGGTGGCAGCCATTGCCAATGACAACCTGCAAGATCTGAAGACCGGCCAACTGGTCGGTGCCACTCCCTGGCGGCAACAGGTGGCGCTGCTGGTGGGATGCGTGGTCGGTGCGCTGATCATTCCGCCGGTGCTCAACCTGCTCTATCACGCCTATGGCTTCACTGGCGCATTGCCACGCGCCGGCATGGATGCGGCCCAGGCCTTGGCGGCACCACAGGCCACGCTGATGACCGCCATTGCCACCGGCATCTTCACCCGTGAACTGAACTGGACCATGCTGGGCGTGGGGGTGGCGCTGGGCATCGTGCTCATCGTGATCGACTGGTTGCTGGCGCGCCGTGGCGGGGTGGCGCGCCTGCCGGTGCTGGCTGTGGGCATCGGCATCTACCTGCCACCGATGGTCAGCAGCGCGCTGTTCCTGGGCGCGCTGCTGGGTTGGCTGATCGAACGCGTCCTGCGTCGTCGCGCCCAGGCGGCCGGTGCCGACTTCGAGGTCTACGCCGACAAGCCGCGTCAGCGCGGCATCCTGGTGGCCTCCGGCCTGATCGTGGGGGAAAGTCTGGTGGGCGTGCTGCTGGCGGCCATCATCGGCTTTACCGGCAAGGATGCCCCGCTGGCGCTGGTCTCCGGGGCCTTCGAGTCCACCGGACAGTGGCTGGGGCTGGCGGCGCTGGCCTTGATCCTGCTGGCGTTTGCGCGTCGGATCATGTCGGCGCGTTGAGGTCGGTGCGCCGCTTGGCTCAGGGCACCCACCAATAACGCAGGATGTGGAAGAAGATCGGGGCCGAGAAGCTGATCGAATCGACCCGGTCCAGCATCCCGCCATGACCTTCGATCATGGCGCCCCAGTCTTTGAGTCCGCGGTCACGCTTGATCGCGGACAGCACGAAGCCCCCGAAGAAGCCCAGGATGTTGATGGTCAGCGCCACCAGGGCGGCCTGCCAGACGTTGAAGGGCGTGATCCAGTGCAGCGCTGCGCCGACCGCTGTGGAGGTCAGCACACCGCCGACCAGTCCTTCCAGCGTCTTGGACGGTGAAATCTGCGGCGCCAGCTTGCGCTTGCCGAACAGCTTGCCCCACACATACTGGAAGACATCGCTGGACTGCACGGTGAGCACCAGGAACACGATCAATTGCAGATTGCGTCCCTCGAAGCCGGGAATGGGCAGCGTCAACAGGGCCGGCACATGCGAGATGCAGTACACGCAGATCATCAATCCCCACTGCACCTTGGCTGCCCGCTCCAGGAAATGCTTGGTATCGGCCGACAGCGAGGCCGAGATCGGCAGCAGCAGGAAAGCGTAGACCGGGATCAGGATGGAGAACAGGCCATACCAGTCCATCCAGATCAACACATATTGCAGCGGCAGGAACACAAAGAAACACCAGAGCAGGGCGCGATGATCCCCCACGCGGGTGTAGGTCACCGAGATGAATTCGCGTAGCGCTTGCAGTGAAATGAAGGCGAACAGCACCACCACACCAGTCTTGCCCATCCAGAATGCCAGCGCCAGTGCGCCGATCATCCACCACCAAGCCTTGATGCGGGCATTCAGATTGTCGACCACGTTGCTGCTGCGTCCAGCCAGGCGCCAGCGCAGCAGGCCGCCGATCGCGCTGGCCAGCGCGAGCACGGCAAAGACGCCGGCGAAGAGGGCGATTAAGGTAGTTTGGGGATTCATGATCGATTCCGGCAGGTTTATTCGGCGACGGGGGCGAGTTTGAGCAGGGCCTCACGGGCCCGGGTCAGGAATTGCTCCTTGCTTTCACCGGCTTGCAGCATCAGCGGTTCACCGAAGCTCAAGGTACACAGCAGGGGCAGCGGCACCAGGTGGCCCTTGGGCATGGCGCGGCCCAGGTTTTCTATCCATACCGGCACCAATTCGACTTCCGGGTGGGCGCAGGCCAGGTGGTACAGGCCACTCTTGAACGGTAGCAGGCCATCGTCGAGGTTGCGCGTGCCTTCCGGGAACAGGATCAGCGATTCGCCAGCGGCCAGCACCTGGCCCATGACGCCGATGGGGTCGGCGCTGCGCCCGGCTTGCCGGTCCACCAGCACACCGCGGAAGACGCGGTTGATGACATAGCGGCGTAGCGCGCCCTTGAGCCAGTAATCGGCCCCGGCCACGGGGCGCGTCTGCTTGCGCATCAAGCGCGGCAGCATACTCCAGACCAGCACGAAATCGCCATGGCTGCGGTGGTTGGGATAGTAGACACGCAGCTTGCTGGGGTCGGGGGCGGCGAACCAGCGGGCGCGCACGCCCGTAAGCACGCGCGCGAAGCTGCAGATGGCGGAGGCGAAGAGACGATCGATCAGCATACAAATTCAGCAATCAAGGATCAAAAAAAGAACAGCACCACGAAGCTGCCTACCCAGGCCCCGACCTGTCCGGCCAGGCATCGGTACTGGTACCGCAGCAGCCGGCGCGCCCCTGCGGTGCGTTGAGCCAGCGAACGGGTGGGCTCTGGTTGCTGGCCCAGGCCGCTCTCTCTGATGGCCAGGTCAAAGGCGGCCATATCGTCCTCGGGCCGCATTCCCCGATGCCAGCGGCGCGCCCAGGAGGCGAAGATGGGCGCGTCGAAGGCGCAGCGCAGGGCGAAGCAGTACTCGGCAATTCCGAATGCGATGGACAGCGTCAGTGGTATCCAGAGCTTGGGCGTGTCTACCTGCAAAGCCAGCAGGATCAGGGCGGCGCCGCTCAGCACCCGGCTGCCGGCGTCCAGCGGACGGCTCAGGCCCAACAGTGCGGCGGCGATTTCAGCTTGGTGCGCGGCTTGCAGTGCGGCTTGCGGTGCATCGGGCGGGAGATCCAGAGGGGCGTCATTGGCAGCATCGCCACTGGAACCCTGGCGCAGGGTCAGCATGTGATTCTCCTTGAGCAGGCGCTGCTCCACCTCCTGCAGGCGTTGGCGCAGCGCGTCGTTGATGACCACCGTGGGCCGGCGTTCGGCCAGCAGCGCCAGGGCGCAAGCATGTCAGGGCAGCGTTCGTTCAGGCACAGCCAGGTGGCCACGGCCGCGGCGCTGCGCGAATAGCCCAGGGCGCAGGCTACCAGCACGGGACCACGCCGCGNCAGTGATTCGATGCTGCGGGCAGCGGCCAGCAATTGATCGGCCTCGGGCACGACCAGGTCCAGCCAGGCATGTCCGGCGTAGCGCCAGTAGCCGCGTGGGGCGGGCAATTCGGCGCAGAGGTCGCACAGGGCGGCAAAGCGGCCTGCGCACATCTCGATGCTGGTGGGCAGGCGGCCCAGCCAGACATCATCGGTAATGGCATCCGGCTGGGGATGGCGGCGTGTCCACAGGCGGGCATTGCGCGCGGCGCCCCAGGTATACGGCGCCAGCAGCCATGTTGCCGGCAGCGAACGTTTGCCGTCGATCTTCTGAAAGCCGCCAGCGCCGGCCCAGGCATAGTTCCAGGCCACGATGGCCAGCGACAAGGCCAGCCAGCCCAGTGGCGCGGCCAGAGGCCGCAGGTTGACGGCCAGGCCCAATGCCAGCAAGGCACCCAGGCCATAGGCCAGCGCCAGACGCAGGCGTCGCGTGCTGCCCTGGCCGTCGCGCCGCAGCGGGCTTGCGCCTTGGTCCGGCCACAGCCACAGGCAGAACAGGCCCAGCATCGCACCGGTCGGAATATCGATGAAGTGATGCTGCCAGGTGGTCAGCACCGACAGGCCGATCAGCAGCGCCCAGCCGTGGATGAAAAGCTTGACCAGCCATCCGCTGGGCAAGCGGGCGAACTGTACCCAGATCAGCACCAGTAGTGCGATATGTAGCGATGGCGCCTGGTTGTAGGGCAGGTCGAAGGCTGCCAGCGAAGCGAACAGGGCGCCGAACAGACCCTCCGAAGGCGGGCGCACGAAGGCAAAGCGCAGCGGAAAGGCCAGAAAGCAGGCCACCGCGATCAACTGCGCGCTCAACAGCCGCAGGGCATGACGGTCGGTCTCGCGCGGGGTGCGGCAGCACAGGAAGGAAAAGCCGTACAACAGGTCGATGGACCAGTAGGGCAGGATGGTCCAGGGCAGGAAGGGGATATGGCTTTCCCAGGCATAGAAGAAGCTGGGGACGTTGGCGCGTGCGGCGGCGGCATGGTTGGCCAAGCCGTAGCTGAGGAAGAACAAGGGGCCCAGCAGCAACAGCCACGCCACGCCGCGCTTCCAAGGCAGCGGCGTGGGCGGCGCCGCAGGTGACAGCGGCTGCACGACCTGGCTCATGAGGCCTTGCGCCGGGCCAGCGACACCGTGAAGATACCCCACGGGTCGATGCGCTGCTCCAGTTTTTCGAAACCGGCCTCGGCGACCAACTGGTCCATCTCGGCCTGGGTGCGGCGCCGCATGACCCAGGCTTGTCCGCCGCGGTGGCTGGTGAGGGCGCGGGCGATCATTTCCAGTTGCGGATGCCATGGCTGGCCGGTATAGATCAGGTAGCCACCGGGCGCAATCGCGTCGGCCATGCCCGCCAGCGAAGTGGCCACCGCGTCATTGTCGGGGAAAAGTTCATATAGGCCCGAGACGATGCCCACCGTCGGCCGTGGTTGCAGCGCTGCCAGGCTGGCCCGGTCGAAAGCGTCACCTTGGACGAAGCGGGCGATGTCGCCCAGGCCCTTTTCCTCGATCAGCACGCTTCCCTGGCGCACGTTCAGTTCGCTGTAGTCGCGTAGCAGGATGGATTCGGGCCGCGGGCCACTATCCAGGGCTTCCAGCACGTAGCGTCCGTGTCCAGCCGCAATGTCGAGCACGCGCAGCGGCTGGCCCTCGGCTTGCAGGCGGGCCAGCGCCAGGCGCAGCAATTGTTCGATGTGCAGCTTGCGCTGGCGGATGCCCTTCCAGCCGATGGCATCCAGGTAGTGGCGGTCAATCGCGCGGCCTAGCGGCCCCACGCCCTCGGGACGATTGCGATAGACGTAGTCCAGCGTGCTGCCCGAATCGAAGCCGGTGCGGTGGCCCAGCGCCACCCCGGTCGACAGCAGCCCACCCAGCTTGAGGTTGGTGCGATAGCCGGCCCAGTACAGTCCCTTGGGGCTCAAGGTTGGCAGTGGCGCGGCCAGTGCCTGGGCTTCATCGAAGGTCGGACCCTGGCGGTGTGCCTGGCGCAGGTCCGGGCGCGACCAGGGCTGGGCGAACTGGCGCAGGATGAATTCACGGGCCAGGTCGGTGGCAATCTTGCGGTCTTTTTCACCGAAGGTGTCGTGGTAGAAACCGGGCAGCACATGCTTTTCCTTGGCCGTGCTTCCCAGGCGCGCAAAGAAGTCGTGCTGCGGGCCGTGATGCACCACCCAGTCGGCACCGGAGATGAGCAGCTGGGTCGGGATGGTGATGGCCTGGGCGTCGGCCACCACCCGTTCGGCCGCCTCATAGAGCGCCAGCAGGATGTTCACCGAGATCGGCCGGCTGATCAGCGGGTCGCTGTCGTAGGAGGCCTGACGCTGCCGGTCGTGGGTGAGGAACTTGGCCTTGACATAGCTGTTGACGAAGAAATTGCCGCGCAGCTTCTGCTGCAAGGCCAGGCCGGTACGGGCAAAGGGCACGTAGAGCTTGACCTTGAAGGCTGGCGAGGCCAGCACCAGGCAGCGCACGCGCGGGGCATAGTCATGCGCCCAGGTCGACACCAGCACCGCGCCCACGCTTTGCGCCAGCACCGCCAGGTCTTCCTCGGCCAATTGCCATTGCTGGCGCAGGTGGCCGATAAAGGTCTGCACATCGCGTACCGAATCGGCAAAGCTGGGCGAATAGCCGCGCGGGCCAGGCGAGCGGCCGTGGCCGCGGGCATCCCAGGCATAGAAATCGAAGTCCGGCAGATCGAGTTCATCGACCAGATGCGCCATGCGAGCGCCGTGCTCGTGGCCGCGGTGAAACATCACGACCGCACCGCGCCGCTGGCCTGAGGTGGCGGGCCAGCGACGGTAGAACAGGGTCTGGTCGTCGTGGGTGATGAACTGGTGTTCCTGGACAGGTCGGTTCATGGGCGGGGGAGAGCGGCCAGGCCGCTGCGGATACGGTTGACGATATTGAGGAGGATGGCCACTGCCGCCAGCGGCAGCGCCCAGAAGATCCAGTCCGGCAGTGCGCCGGTCAGGCCCAGCCACAGGCCCAGGGCGCCGAACAGGAAGGCGCGGTCGCTCTTGCCCATGGGGCCGGCGTACTGGCGCGGCGCCCCCACCATCGGGCCCAGCGCGCCGGCCATCTCGGAGACGGCCGCCAGGAAGATCACGCTGCCCACGCTGGCCCAGCCAAACGGCGCCACCAGCACGAAGGGCAGGTAAAGCGCGGCATCGGCGATGACGTCGCTCAACTCATTGAGATAGGCGCCCAGCGCCGATTGCTGGCCGAATTCGCGCGCCAGCATCCCGTCTACCGCATTCAAGGCCATGCGCAGGAACATCCACAGCGGCAGCAGCAGGAACCAGCCGGGCCGTTGCGCCCCCAGCATGAACAGCCATGCACCCAGGGCCAGCGAGATCAGCATGGCCAGCAGGGTCACCGCATTGGCCGTCACGCCGGCATGGGCCAAGGCTCGCACCATGGGGCGCAAGAGTGCCTGGAAGCGGGGTTTGAGTTGGTAGATGCTGATCATGCAGCACCTGCCGCATGGCGGAGAATAAAGAGGGAGGGCATGGCATCGTCCGTTGTTATAGGTTTTGCTTGAGTTCTTGTTTTGTGCGCGGCGCTTTGTGGTCTTTGTCCACGCAAGTAGCTCTTCTGTTCCCGCTATTGCACAAAGTAAGTGGAAATCACCTGCAAAGTGTTATCACTTGGATAAGCCAGATCGACCATTTGTGTCATTGGTCGGCCAGTCCTCGTCGATACTGGATGGCCTCGGCCACATGGGCTTGCCCGAGCGCGTCGCTAGTGGCCAGGTCGGCGATGGTGCGGGCCAGTTTCAACACCCGGTGATAGGCCCGCGCCGACCATTCCAGGCGCACCATGGCGGCTTGCAGTAATTGACTGGCAGCCTGGTCCGGTTGGCAGTAGCGGTCGATCTCGCTGCCGCTTAACTGACTGTTGGGTTTGCCCTGGCGCTGCAGTTGGCGCTCAAAGGCCAGCGCCACCCGTGGCGCGATGGCGGCGCTGGGCTCTCCCGGTTGATGGGCCGCCAGTTCTGCCGGACTGAGCGCGCCCACCTGCAATTGCATGTCGATGCGATCGAGCAGCGGGCCGGACAGGCGTGCCTGGTAGCGCTTGACCAGTTCCGGCGTACAACGGCAGCGCCCGCTCGCTTCGCCGTGCAGGCCACAGGGGCAGGGATTCATCGCCGCCACCAACTGGAAGCGCGCCGGAAATTCGGCCTGGCGCGCCGCGCGTGAGATGGTGATGCGGCCCGACTCCATCGGCTGGCGCAGCACGTCCAGCACGCTGCGGGGATATTCGGCGATTTCGTCCAGGAACAGCACTCCGTGATGCGCCAGTGAAATCTCCCCCGGTCGCGGCGTACTGCCGCCCCCCACCAATGCCACGGCTGAGGCCGTGTGATGCGGCGCCCGAAAGTCG